>JANMQK010000161.1:0-2151 GCA_031370485.1 Acidobacteriota bacterium
CCCACGGGAGCAACGACGGTCGGGTCATTGAAACCTACACCCGCGGAGTTGGCGTTGACGATCGTGATGGTGGCCGTGGCCGAAGCCGGGGTGGCCGGGGCGAAGAAAGCCCCCAGCGCGACGAGCAGAGCGAGAGTCAGCAAGCCTGAGAAGGATGGTCTGCGCATGGCTTACTCCTTCCCTGCCGCGCTCTTGGCGGATGTCGGGACCGGCTTCTTCGCCGCGTCCTTCTTGACGTCACTGCCGGCCGTGCGGCTCTTCATGAAGTCCTCCGCACTCTTCGGATCCGACACGCAGCCGAGTGCAATTGATCCGTCTGGGTTCACCTTCGCCACGGCCACGTCCTGGAACCGATCCTGCAGGTCGACCGACAGGGTGCCGTCCGGGTGCTGGACGACATCGAGACCATCGGCCGACTGGCTCAGCATTTCCTGAAGTCCCGCGGCGAGCGCCTGCGCCTCCTGCGGACTGGGGGCGCGGAGCCTCCCGGTGGAAGGATCGATGGTCACGGTCTGACCGGCGACCGAGCGTGTGACCTGCTTTTGGCCGGCGGCTTGCTTCCGCTTGGCCTGCTGTCTCCTCGCGTCGGCTTTTTTGGCCTTCTCGGACGGCACGACTTTGGCCGTCTGAGCAAGGGCGATCCCCTGGGCGCCGAAAGCCAGCACCACTACAGCGACCAGAACCTGTAGGAGACGCGTGCTCATACGTCTCCCTCCCGCATTACTGTGGGTCATCTTTTACCCTCCCTTTGATTAGAGATCGTGTCTACTGCGCCGGGCCTGCCCCGCCAGCGCGACGAACGACCACGCCACACACTGCAAAGCGTTGGCGACATAATCGAACAGCGTGCCTCCGGTTCAGACAGACAGAAGTGGGCAGATACTGTGACGAACCTGCCGCCTTGTCAAGAAGATTCCACGTGCAGGAGAGTCCCCGATCGGGCGCGCTAGACGACCGCCTGGCCGCCGGGCAGCCGGGGGACAGGCCAGTCACCGGACGGCACGGAGGGCTCGGTCCGGCCATCTGGCTGGTGCTTCCCCAGAAGCCGATCGCCCGCGGCCCAGTCCCCTACGCGAAGCACGAGCAGCGTGGCATCGTCGGCCGACTCCGCCCGGCCGCGATGTTCCAGGTAGGCCCGCTCAACGCGGGATAGCAGCGTTTTCGGGTCGGCGCCGCGCTCACCCGTGAGAAGGGTCTCGAGGCGCTCCATCCCGAAATCGGCGCCGGCCTCGCTTTCTGCGTCGGTAAGCCCGTCGGTGTACAGGAAGAGCCGGTCTCCAGAGTCCACGCGCACGCGGCGCTCGAGGTAGTTTCCACCCGACATCAGGCCGACCGGGCGTCCGGTGGGCTCGAGCCGCTCGAAGCCCCCGGCGCGGCGCAGCAGGAACGGGCTCTCGTGCCCGGCGTTGACGTAGCGCAGCTCGCGGCGCTTTGGATCGAGCAGCCCCAGGAACAGGGTCGCATAGACATGCGACGGCGTGCTGGTCTCGATCTGCCGGTCGAGGCGGGCGGTGAACGCGGCCAGGTCGTGTTCGACGGGAAGGCTGGCCCGCAGCGTCGCCTGGAGATTCGCCATCAGGAGCGCGGCCGGCAGCCCTTTCCCCGAGACGTCCCCCATCAGGAGCGCGATCTCCCCGCCGGGCAGGTCGAAGTAGTTGAAAAAGTCCCCTCCCAGCTCACGCGCGGGGATCGCGATCCCCTGCACCTCGCCGAAGGGATAGGACCGGGGTGTTTTGGGAAGGAGCTGGCTCTGGATCTCGCGGCACAGTTCCAGCTCTTTCCGGAGCCGTTCCTGTGCGACGAGCTGCTTCTGCTGCGCGCCCAGCTCCGAGGCCATGCGGTTGAACGCCCGGGCGAGCTTTCCCATCTCGTCGTTCGCGCGCACGGGGACCCGGGCCTCGAGGTTGCCCGCCGCCAGCTGTTCCGCCTCGCGCGTCAGATCGGAGAGATTGTGGGTCATGCGCCGGGATAGCGGCAGTATCCCGATGAGAGCCAGCGCCGCGAGCCCCAACCCGGCGGCGAGGTTCCTGGCGGAGGCCCGGCGGATCTCCTCGAGCGACGCCCCGACCGGACGGGCAATTCCGAAGGAGAGGCCGGTCGCGGCGTCGTTACGGGTCACGACGACCCAGGTCTCGTCGGTCGATCCGTCAT
>JANMQK010000177.1:0-4211 GCA_031370485.1 Acidobacteriota bacterium
CGTACAGCGACACGAGGAACAGGAGGAGGTAGACACCGTTGAGCAGGGCGAAATAGAAGAGGACCGCGTAGTTGAAATCCAGGACGATCCTGACCAGTATTGCGTGCCAGCTCATCGCGAACGGCTCATGAAGCCCCCTTCGGGGATTGCCCCAGGATATCCAGGAGAGTGCGGCGCACGCCCTCCTGCGTGTGTTCGATCGCCTCGTGAGTCAGGTGATCGACCCGCTCGAGCGAGATGATCTTCTCCACGAAACTTATCGCGGCGGCGCGCTTGCCGGGATCGGGCGAGGCCAGGTCGGCGATGTATTCGTCGATGATCCGCCCCTCCTGGAGCTGCGTCACCGCCTGGTGGCGGGCGTAGGTGTCGTCCGCGTCCAGCATCTTGATGAGCGCCTCGCGCCCAGCGGGGCCGAGGCCGCGGAGGGCCTCCCCCGCGTTGGCCCGGACCCACCACTGCCGGTCGGTGATCGCCTCGCAGAGCCGCGGGACGGCCTTCCCGCCGCCGATGCGGCCCAGCGCCTTGGCCGCCATGGCCCGCACGGCCCACTCGGGATCGCCCAGCGCCGTCACGAGATCATCGACGAACCCGGGGTCCCCGATGAGACCCATCGCGTGGGCCGCCCGCGCCCGGATGTCGGGGTGCGCATCGCGCACCGAACGGCGCATGAGATCGGCCCCGCGGTGGCTGCGGATCCGGCCGAGGACGTCGAGGGTCGAGATCTTCGCGTGGTGCGGCAGCGTGTCGTAGGCGCGCAGCAGCTCGTCCACCGCCTCGGCGCCGACGCTGATCAGGATCTCCGCGACCCGTATCGCCGACCACCGGCTCGGGTCGGCCAGCGCACCGACGAGCGGACGGATGGAGGTGCTTCCCCGGATGAGACCGAGGGCGCGCGCCGAGCGGATGCGGACCTCGGAGATCGGGTCGTTCATGGCCACGGCCAGGGACTCGACCGCCTGCTTGCTCCGCATCAGGCCGAGGTGCTCGGCCGCCTCGGCCCGCTTCCACCAGCGCCGGCTCCCCAGGGCCCTGACCGCGTCCGAGACCGACCCGAGCGACTCGAAAGCCCCCGTGATCCTGGCGCTCGCGCCTCCCTTCACGAGGCGCGAGGCGTCCAGGAGAATCTCCTCGGTCAGGCGGAGGTCGCGGCGGGTGCGCGGCCGGGGCATGTGCCCCCGGATCGGCTCCGGGCCCTTGCCGCCTATGTACTTGAAGATGTCGGGCTCGAGGACGGTGCGCCTGCGGCGGTTGAGCCTCTCACGCGTCTCCCGCCAGCCCTTGTTGCCCACGATGAGCAGGGTCAACCCGCCGAGCAGCCCGGCGATGCCGTAGATGAAGAGAAGCAGCAGCTCGTGCGCCGAGTATCCCATCTCACCAGGTCCGATCGAGGATCTTGCGGATGCGCGCCAGAAGCTCCCGGGCGCCGAACGGCTTCGTCATGTAGTCTTCCGCCCCCAGGTCCAGGCCCTTCACGACATCCTCCTCCCGGTCGCGCATCGACAGGATCATGACCGGGATCTTGCGCGTCGCCGGGTCCCCCTTGAGCCCGCCAAGCACCGCGTAGCCGTCCATCAGCGGCATGACGAGGTCGAGCAGGATCAGCCGCGGCTGGAGCGGAGCGGCAAGGCGGATCGCCTCCTCCCCGTCACCGGCCTCGTGGACCTCGTAGCCGCGGTCGGCCAGGAGGGCGCCGACGAAACGCCGCACCACGGCATCGTCGTCGACGACCAGGATCCGCTCGGGCGTGCCGCCCATCCCCTCCCCCTTCACATCCGGAACCGGAAACGCACGCCCGCGCGCGACGCGGTGAAACCGGTCGCCGCCTGCAGGGCATGATCGTTGTGCGAGTAGAAGGCTTCCAGCCGGGCGCGTGTCCCGAGTCCCACGCCGAACGCCGCGGAGACCGACTTCACGGTGTCTCCCGTGCGCACCTCGAGACGGGGCAAGGCAGAGTCGAAGTTCTGCAGCCCGTAGGCCGACTCGACCTGCCAGGAAATGCGCCCGTCGTGGTAGTCGTCGGCAACTCCGACCCGGACGATCTCCGAGTCATACCGCAGTGGGTCAAAATAACCGTTGTCCCGGTCGTCGTGAAACCTCTGATAGTCGAGCTCAAGCGCCGCGGTCACCCGGGGGCGTACCGGGGGCAGGCGCCACTGGACGGCGGCCGCCGCCGTCTCCCGGGCGTTGCGATCCGAATAGGAGGCGTAGCCGGCCGACCAGGTGATGATCCAGTCCACGTGGAGGCGCCATTCGACATGCGCGTTGACGCTGTCGACCTTGATGCCGCGATCGATGAGACGTGCCGTGTCCAGGAGGGCCTCGCGGCCGCCGTCGGTCATGAGCGCGAACCGCGGCCCCACCTGCCAGCGCAGCGACCCTCCGGCCACCGGGATGGTGCGCGCTCCATTGCCAAACGGCGTCTCCCGCACGGCGCCCACGTGCGCTTCGATCTTCAGGGGCCGGATCAGGCGCGAGTTGACCCCGGCCGTGAGGACCTGCGCGTCATCCCCGACGACCTGGTCCACGACCGGACCGGGCGGTGCCGGAAGCGCCTCGTCGCAGAGCGCCGCGTCCTTGCATCGGAATTCCGCGGAGACCGCGCCGTACGCGATACGCACCGCGGTCTGCGGCTCCGCCATGAACGTGTAGGAGGCGGTCCCGCCGTCAACCCGGTTGCCGCCGTCGTCGCTGCGGCGCCAGGGCTCCGCCTCGATCCGCGGCCGGACCGAGCGGTGGATTTCCTGCTGGAGGTCCCTCGCCTCGGCGCTCTCCGGGTGGTCGAACACGATGTTGTCGGCCTGCGGGAGCGCGGCGCGGTCGAGGCCCTGCTGATGTTCCGCCGCGACCAGGCCGGTGCGCGCCTGGAGGTTGCCCGGATCGGCCCGTAGCACGTCCCGGTAGTACCGCTCCGCCTCGGCGTAGTCCCGCCGGATCACCAGGATCCGCGCGCGCAGCAGATGGGCTTCGACCGGCTCGACGAGGCGATCCACCATGTCGCGCAAAAGGGTCTCCGCCTCGCCGTAGCGCCGTTTCGCGATCAGGGCCCTCGCCAGACCGAGCAGGACGCGCCCGTCCCCGGGGTGGGCGGTCCGCAGCGAGCGGTAGATTGCGATCGCCTCCCCGATATCCCTCTCCGACGACAGGGCGGATGCCAATTCGAGGCTCAGGTCGAGATCACCCGGAGCGAGCGCCACGGCGCGCCGGTAATTTGCGAGGGCAGCCTTTATCTGTCCGGTTCGGGCCTGGAGCAGGGCCAGGCGCCGCAGCGCGTGCACCGAGACCGGGTCGAGGATCGCCGCCTTTGCATAGAGGGAGAGCGCCGTGCCGGTGTCCCCTCTGTCGAAGGCGCGGTCCGCCTCGAGGAGGATCGCTTTCGCGGCCTCCGCGAGGGCGGTACCGGCCGGGGAGGTCTCTCCGGCGCTGTCGGTTGTCACGGTTTCTCCTGGATTCGCGGACCCGCCCTCGCCATCAAGGGCGGCCCCTTCCAGCCGGGATCCGGCCTGGAGGATGAAGACGAGCGACGCGAAGTAGAGCTCCGGGCGCCGGAAGGCCGCCCTCACGCGCGAGGTTCGCTGCACCGCCCTGGTCATCGGCAAAGGGGATCCCGGCAATCGCCGCCCGTTCCCGGGCCGGCCGCCGCAAGTGCGGCGCTTGCTTCCGGCATGCGTTGATCCCCTCGCCGGGCCCCGCCCCAGCGATGGCGGCAAGGCACACATCAACTTAATGCCGGCGGAAAACCCAAGCAAGGCCGCCCGTGGCACGTCGGGTTAATCCTACACTGTGTGGGGCACTTCTTGACAAGGAACCACCATATTCGGTAGCCTAAGGTCCTTCCGCGTCGGTAAAGAGGCTTAAGTGAGCGGCTCGACCCTGCGCTGGGCGGCCCTCAACATGAAATTTGCCGGCCAGCCGGGGGCGCGTCGCAGCGCCTTGGCGGGGACGGCGGCTTTTGCCCAGAGATCCGGCGGCCCGGAGACACTCTCCGCACTTCTGCCGCCCGGATGGGAGACCGGCGCCCGCGAGGAGATGGAGCGCGCGCGGCGCTTCGGGGCCGGCGTTCTCACCCTCGACGACGCGGGCTACCCGGAGCTGTTGCGGGTCTCTTCCGATCCTCCTCCGGTTCTTTATGTATGGGGACGGCTCCTCCCGGAAGATCTGCTGGCGATCGCGGTGGTCGGCTCGCGGCGCGCCACCCCCCACGGGACGCACCT
>JANMQK010000187.1:0-2236 GCA_031370485.1 Acidobacteriota bacterium
GACGCCACGCGTCTCCATCGTCCGCTCTTCGAGTGGCGCCCTACGCGGGGCCAGCAGAGGCTCGGCACCGCCGATCCGCTGCACGAAACCGAGAAGCCCCACCACGCCCTCCGGGCGGTGGCCGGCATGCGCACCGAAGCGCTGTATCTCTTTCTCGACCTCGACAAGTACTTCGACGATCCGGCGATTCTCCGCGCCCTGAGGGACATTGCCGAGTCGTTCACAAAGAACCGCTCGTGCGTCGTCCTGTGCGCCCCGACCCTCTCGATCCCGACCGACCTGCGATCCTCGACCGCCCTGATCCGGCTCGACCTTCCCGGACTGGCCGAGCTCAAGACGCTGACCGTGCGCACGCTAAAGAGTCTCGGCGCGCCCCGCCGAATCAAGGTGGATCTGTCCCTTCCGGAAATCGAGCAGCTGGTCGCGTCGCTGCGCGGCCTGACGCTCGACGAGGCACAGAGGGTTCTGATGCGCGCGGCGCTCGACGACCTGCGCCTCGATCGGAACGACGTCCGGCACGTCCTGGAGCAGAAGCGGGCCCTGATCGCCAGGGACGGCGTGCTCGAGCTCCGCCCACCGGAGGAGACCCTGCAGCAGGTCGGGGGCATGGCGAACCTCAAGGAATGGCTCCGCCTGCGCGGCGCGGCCTTCACCGCCGAGGCGCAGCGCCAGGGGCTCGAACCGCCCCGGGGCCTTCTGCTCCTGGGGGTCCAGGGATGTGGCAAGAGCCTCTGCGCGAAGGCCGTGGCCTCCGAGTGGGGCCTGGCGCTCCTGCGCCTGGACGCCGGGACTCTCTACGACAAGTACGTGGGGGAATCGGAGCGAAACCTGAGAGGGTCTCTCCTGACGGCGGAGGCCATGGCGCCCTGCGTCCTCTGGATCGACGAAATTGAGAAAGGGATGTCGGGGCGCGAGGGCCCGGCCTCGGACGGCGGGCTGGCGCGCCGCATGTTCGGCACCTTTCTAACCTGGATGCAGGACCGGAAACTCCCCGTGTTCGTGGTGGCCACCGCGAACGACGTGACCGCTCTTCCTCCCGAGCTGCTGCGCAAGGGCCGGTTCGACGAGATCTTCTTCGTTGACCTGCCTGACGACACCGAGCGGCGGGCCATCTTCGCCGTCCACCTGGCGCGTCGCCGTCAGGACCCGGCGCGGTTCGATCTTGCCGCGCTCTCGGCCGCCGCGGATGGATTCAGCGGCGCAGAGATCGAGGCCGCCCTGGTCTCGGCGCTCTACGCCGCCTTCGCCTCCAGGACAGCGCTCGCCGCGCCGCACGTCCTCACCGCGCTGTGCTCCACGGTGCCGCTCTCACGAACCTGCGCCGAGGCGATCCAGGAACTGCGCGCCTGGGCGCGTGGCCGCACCGTGCCCGCGTCGCGCCGTGGACAGGACCGTCCCGCCTCGGCCGCCTGAGATTATTCGAAGCGCAGCGGCAGGACCTTGGAGATTCCCGGCTCCTCCATCGTGATCCCGTACAGGAGGTTCGCCGCTTCCATGCTCTTGCGGTTGTGGGTGATGAGGATGAACTGGGTGTCGTCGGTCAGCTGCCTCAGGAGACCGGTGAAGCGCTCGACGTTCGCCTCGTCGAGCGGGGCGTCGACCTCGTCCAGGACGCAGAACGGCGACGGGCGATAACGGAAAAGGGCAAACAGCAGGGCCACGGCGGTCAGCGCCTTCTCGCCTCCCGACAGCAGTGCTATGGACTGGAGCTTCTTGCCCGGCGGCTGGGCCGCTATCTCGATGCCGGCCTCGAGGACGTCCTCCTCCCCCTCCTGGAGCCGCATCTCGGCCTGCCCCCCGCCGAAAAGCGTCGTGAAGCATTCACGGAACCCGGCCTGGATGGCCTCGAAGGCCGTGAGAAACCTCTCGCGCGATTCGCGGTTGATTTTCCGGATGGTGTCGCGCAGCGAAGCGATCGAGTCCTCCAGGTCCTTTCTCTGGGCCGAAAGGAAGCCGAACCGCTCCTCGAGCTCGGCGCACTGTTCTATCGCCATCAGGTTCACCGGGCCGATCTCGTCGAGCGCCTCCTTGGTCTCCCTGGCCTCGCGCTCGTAGTCCTCGAGGGTGCGCCCCTCCTCCCGAACCGGGGGGGTGGCCCGCAGCATGTCGACCTGCCGGAACTGTGGGACTTCTTTACCGCTTTGCCGACGACGGTGGTCGTCGATCACATGGGCCGGCCCGATGTCTCAAAGCCGATCGACGGGCCCGAATTCGAGCTGTTCGTGAAATTCTTGAG
>JANMQK010000219.1:0-26432 GCA_031370485.1 Acidobacteriota bacterium
ATCGCCTGGATCTCCTGGGCCACGGTCGTGGTCGAGGCGGCGAAGGGGAGCGGGTCTCTCATCACGGCTTCCCTCGCGGCGGACGAGGGTCGCGCCGTCTACGCCGTGCCGGGCCCGGTCGGGGCGCCCAACGCCGAAGGGACGAACGGCCTGTTGCGTGACGGCGCCCTGGTCTGCCGCCACGCCGACGACGTGACCGGGGATCTGGCGCCGCAGGTGGCGGAGGCCGCCCTCCTCCTGGCAGGCCGCCACCGGCCCCCGGCGCCCGGGCCGTCCGGCGGCACGCCGGGCGGCGAGGCGGCCGGGGGGACGCTAGAGCCCCTGAGAGCGGCGCCGCTTACTCCGGACCAGCGCCGCGTCCTGGAGGCCCTGCCGCAGGGCGCGGGCATCGGCATCGAGAGCCTCGGAGCGGCCTGCGGACTGCCTCCGGGGCCGCTTTTGGCGGCGCTTCTGGAACTGGAGATACTGGGTCGCGTGCGGCAGCTTCCGGGCCGCCGATTCATGGGTCTCGCTTGCAAAATTTGACAGACGCCTATATTTGACGAACGATAGGAGCCCCGCCGGGGCCTCCAGGGCGTCCGAGATCGGGGAAGGAGCACACTTGGGCAAGTCGCTTGTCATCGTCGAATCGCCGGCCAAGGCGCGGACCATCAACAAGTTCCTCGGTAGGAACTTCATCGTCAAGGCCTCCATGGGGCATGTCCGCGACCTGCCGAAGAAGACCCTCGGGGTCGACGAGAAGAACGACTTCAAGCCCACCTACGAGATCCTCGCGGGCCGCAAGAAGATCATCGACGAGCTGAAGAAGGCCGCCGCGGCCGCGGACAAGGTCTATCTCGCGCCCGACCCCGACCGCGAGGGGGAGGCGATCTGCTGGCACCTGTCCGATATCCTGAAAAAATCGAACAAGAACCTGCACCGCGTGATGTTCAACGAGATCACCAAGCGCGCGGTGCTGCACGGCATCGAACACCCCGAAAAAATCGACAGCCACCGGGTCGACGCGCAGCAGACGCGGCGCATCCTCGACCGGCTGGTCGGGTACAAGATCAGCCCCCTTCTGTGGGACAAGGTACGCCGCGGGCTCTCCGCGGGGCGCGTGCAGTCGGTGGCGCTGCGCATCGTGGTCGATCGCGAGCGCGAGATCCGCGCCTTCACCCCCGAGGAGTACTGGACCCTGGCGGCGCTTCTCGAGGGCAAAACCCCCCCGCCGTTCGAGACGCGGCTCTTAAAGGTCGACGGCAAGAAGGCCGACCCGAAGACGCAGGCCGACATCGACGCCATACTCGCCCGTCTCAAGGGGGCCGAGTTCGTGGTCCGCACGGTCGAGGCGAAGGAGAAGAAGAAGAACCCGCTCCCGCCCTTCATCACCAGCAAGCTCCAGCAGGACGCCTCGCGCAAGCTCGGCTTCACGGTCAAGAAGACCATGACCCTGGCGCAGCGGCTTTACGAGGGGATGGACCTCGGCGACCTCGGCACCATCGGTCTCATCACCTACATGAGGACCGATTCCACGCGCGTTGCCCCGGAGGCGCTGCAGGAGGTGCGCGACTTCATCGCCAAGGCGCACGGTCCCGAGTTCCTCCCTGACGAGCCGCGCGTGTTCAAGACCGCCAAGCTGACCCAGGGGGCGCACGAGGCCATCCGGCCGACTTCCATGGAGCTGGCGCCGGATCGCGTCAAGAACCATCTCCAGAAGGACGAGTTCGCGCTCTACGGGCTGATCTGGAACCGCTTCGTCGCCTCGCAGATGATGCCGGCGCTCTTCGACGTCACGACGGCCGATATCGGGGCGGGGCCCTGCCTGTTCCGCGCCACCGGGTCGACGATGAAGTTCGCCGGGTACCTCGCGGTCTACCAGGACATCGTGGAGAAGAAGAAGGACGTCCCGGGCGAGGCGCCGGAGGAGGACGACGCCAGCCGCGTCCTGCCGCCGCTCGCCGAGGGGGACCGGCTGCGCCTCGAGAAGCTCGACCCGAAGCAGCACTTCACCCAGCCGCCGCCCCGCTTCACCGAGGCGGCGCTCGTCAAGGAGTTGGAGGAGAACGGCATCGGGAGGCCCTCGACCTACGCCACCATTCTCTCGACCCTGCAGAACCGCGAGTACGTCGAGAAGATCGAGGGGAAGTTCGTGCCGTCGGAGCTCGGGCTGACTGTCACGGATCTTCTCGTCGGGCACTTCGGCGACATCGTCGACGTGGGGTACACGGCGCGCATGGAGGGGGAGCTCGACGAGATCGAGGAAGGGCGGCTCGACTACGTCAAGGCCCTGAAGGACTTCAACAAGCAGTTCGCCAAGGACCTCAAGGCCGCGACGAAGAACATGGAGAACATCAAGACCAAGGAAGAGCCGACCGACCGCAAGTGCGAGAAGTGCGGGAAGCCGATGGTCATCAAGTGGGGGCGGTACGGCCGGTTCATGGCCTGCTCGGGATACCCCGACTGCAAGAACACGCAGGAGATCTCGGCCGTCGCGAACGGCGGCGCCGCCGGGACCGCGGGCGGCACCCCGGAGCCTCCGGCGATCCCCGAGGATCACGGCACCTGCGAGAAGTGCGGCTCGACGATGGTGCTCAGGAAGGGCCGCTTCGGCCCGTTCATCGCCTGCTCGGCCTATCCCAAGTGCCGGAACACCAAGAAGATCATCCTCGACAAGGAGGGGAAGATCACCGTCACCAAGAAGCCCGACAGGATCCTCGAAGAGCACTGCCCGCAGTGCTCGAAGCCCCTGGCGGTCAAGGACGGCCGGTTCGGCGAGTTCACCGCCTGCTCCGCCTACCCCGAGTGCAAGTACATCAAGCTGAAGGAGGTCGGCCTCGACTGCCCGCGCCCCGAGTGCGGCGGGCGAATCGTCGAGCGGCGCTCGCGCCGGGGCCGCGTTTTCTTCGGCTGCGGCAACTACCCCAAGTGCGACTTCGTCACCTGGTACCGCCCGATCGCCGAGTCCTGCCCCTCCTGCGGCCGGGAATACGTGCTGGAGAAGGTCACGAAGAAGGACGGCACGACCCACTTCTGCGACAGCGAAGGCTGCGGCTTCAAGAAGGCCGTCAACTCCTGAGCCGCGGGGCGCGGTGGCGGGGCCGGCTCAGTGGGAGCCGTATCTCTTCTCTCCCGCCTCGATCCGGACCGGCAGCCAGTTCTGCTGCGGCGGCAGCGGGCAGGTGGCGTAGGGCGTGAAGGCGCAGGGCGGGTTGTACGCCTTGTTGAAGTCGAGGACGATCTTCCCCTTCTCCGGCATCGGCGCGTAGAGGAACCGGCCCGAGCCGTAGGCTTCGTCATCGCTGGTCGGGTCGCGGAAGATGACGAACAACTCCTTGTCGCCCGGCTCCTCGATGACCGGCTCGATCCGCATCTCGCGCCCCTCCAGCGTGAACTGCGCGTACCCGGGGCAGGGGAGATTCTCGGTCTCCCCCAAAATGTTCGGGATCGGGATCGGCTTCGGCGGGTCGTACGGCACCCAGGTTGCGACCACGCGGTACTTTGGATCAATGGGGAAGTAGGTCAGGCCGGAGAACCGCCGCCGCTCCGGCCGGTTCGTGTCGCGCAGCCGTATGGCGTGACGGTCGCCGCGCTTGATGACGAACATCGTCAGGCTGTTCACGGACAGCAGATCGGCAGGTCCCGCCGCGTCGTCCTTGAGCGCCAGGGTCGTGACCGGCCGTCCCGCGGCCGTGACGGTCGCCGCGGGATCGGCGGAGAAGGTGGCCCGGCCATCGTGGAACGTGAACACCCCCACCTTGTCCGGCGCCGATCCGGGCGGCAGGACGATGTCGTTGCCGGGGCCGGCGCCGGCCCGGTTCTCCCCTTCCTTCAGCCAGAAGAGGCCCGCGACCGTGAGCCACCCATCGGCGGCGGTCAGCCGCTGCAGGCGGCCGGTGCGCCACTCCGCGATGGAAGCGGCGTAGTCAGTCTGGCCCGCTTCCCGCGTGAGCAGCAGGGCCACGCCGATCGCCGCCACGGCACCGACGAACAAGTAACGCTTTCGGATAGCCATCACCGCCATTCTAACGCCGTTGCCCTCATCCCGGCTTCGGACCGGCTTTTACAAGAGAGAAGGCGCAGGCCGTCCCCGACTTGTGAGAGGATCCCGCCTCGGACCATGACCAGCAGACGGGAGTTCCTCAAGGCCGGCACCGTGGCGGGGAGCGCGCTTCTCTCCGGCCTCGGGCCCGCGATCTTCGGCGCCGGCGCCGAGCCGGTGCGCGGCGCCCGTTCGCTCGACCTGCTCATCCTCGGCGGCACCGGGTTCATCGGCCCGCACCTGGTGCGACTGGCGGCGGGGCGCGGCCACCGCATGACCACCTTCACCCGCGGCCGGCGCAACGCCGACCTCCCTGACTCGGTGACCCGCCTGATCGGCGATCGCGACGGGCAGCTCGGCGCGCTCGAAGGGAAGAAGTGGGACGCCGTGGTCGACGACTCGGCCACCAAGCCTGCCTACGTGGAGCAGTCCACGGCGCTCCTCAAGGACACCGTCGGCCGCTATCTATTCACCTCATCGACCGGCGTCTACTATCCCTACCTGAAACGCGGGCTCGACGAGTCGACGGCGCCACACCTCGAGGTCGCGGACGAGAAGGACGGCTCCGAGACCTACGGAGTGTCGAAGGGGCATTGCGAGCAGATCGTGACGAAGGCCTTCGGCGACCGCGGCCTGGTCGTCCGGCCGGGATACATCGTCGGGCCCGGCGACACCACGGATCGCTTCCCCTACTGGCCGGTGCGCCTCGCCAAAGGAGGCGAGATCCTGGCGCCGGGGCGCAGGGACGATCCGGTGCAGTTCATCGACGTGCGCGACCTCGCCGCGTTCATGCTGCATCTATTGGAGAAGCGGCTGTCGGGAATCTACAATGCCACCGGCCCCGGCTCGGCCATGACCTCCCGCACCTTTTACACGAAGGCCCGCAAGACGCTCAACACGGGGGCCACCCTGACATTCGTCGACGACTACGACTTCCTCGCGGCGCACACGATCGAATATGCCATTCCCTGGGCGATGCTGAAGGGGAATGACGATGGCATGATGTCGATCCGAACCGCGAGAGCGATCAAGGCCGGACTGGCGTTTCGTCCCGTCGAGGCGACGCTGCGCGACACGCTCGACTGGTGGCCCTCGGTGCCGGAGGAAAGACGCCTGAAACCGCAATTCTCCATCACCCCCGAAATCGAAACCCGGGCCCTCGCCGACTGGCACAAGCTCAGGACGTGAGGGACTCTGTCTTGCGCGCCTGGTTTCCATCGCGGTCGATGATCCGCGTTGCCGCCTTTGCCCTCCTCATCGTCGCGGCCCTCCCGGGCGCGAGCGCCGGCCCGGCCACAATCATCGACGGAGCCACGACCATCGGCCCGGCCGTTCCCGGGAGCGCTTACGCCGGCATGAAGTGGCGCCTTCTCGGGCCGTTCCGCGGTGGCTGGGCGACCGTCGCGGCCGGCGTCCCCGGCGATCCGGCGACCTTCTACTTCGGTTCGGCGGACGGCGGTGTCTGGAAGACCACCGACGACGGAGTCACCTGGCGCCCGCTGTGGAACAATCTGGGCAGCGCCTCCATCGGCGCCCTGGCCATCGCCCCGGGGGACCCCAGGGTGATCTGGGCCGGCACCGGCCAGGTGCACCAGCGCTGGGACATCGTCGGCGGCGACGGCGTTTATCGTTCCACCGACGGCGGCGAGACCTGGCGGTATGCCGGCCTGGAAGGGACCCGACACATCGGGCAGATCTGGGTGGATCCCCGCGACTCCGACATCGCCGTCGTCGCCGCCCTCGGTCATGTCTTCGGCCCCAACCGGGAGCGCGGGCTCTTCCGCACCACCGACGGCGGCAGGACCTGGACGCAGGTGCTCGACCGCGGCCCTGACGTCGGCGCGGTCGACATCGCCTTTGACTCCGCGACCCCCGACGTTCTCTTCGCGTCGCTCTGGCAGGTGCGGCGGCACCCCTGGCTCGACTACTTCCAGCCCCCCGAGGGACCGGGCAGCGGCATCTGGAAATCGACCGACGGCGGCAAAAGCTGGTCGGCCGCCGGCACGACCGGTCTGCCGAAGATCATGGGCCGGATCGATCTGGGTGTCGCGCCCCGGAGCGGCGCGCGACGCGTCTGGGCCGGCGTCGACGCGAAGCAAGGGGGCGGCCTGTATCGCTCGGACGACGGCGGCGCCACCTGGACCCGGATCAACCCGGACGGCAGTCTGGCCGGGAGCTACATGAACTGCATCGTGCCCGACCCCGCCGACCCCGAGGAGGTCTGGGCGGCCGGACGGGGTCTGCGGCGATCGGGGGACGGCGGGACGAGTTTCACCTTCGTCAAGGGGGCCCCCGGGGGGGATGACTATCATTATTTATGGATCGACCCCCGCGAACCGCGTCGCATGATCGTCGCCGCCGATCAGGGGGCGGTCGTGACTCAGAACGGCGGGACGACCTGGAGCAGCTGGTACAACCAGCCGACCGGGCAGTTCTACCGCCTCGCCGCCGACGAAAGTTTTCCCTACCGCATCTACAGCGGCCAGCAGGACAGCGGCACCGTGGCGATCGCCAGCCGCAGCGATTACGGCCAGCTGACCTTCCGCGACTGGAATCCGGTCGGCGCCGACGAGCGCGACGGCAACGTGCCCGACCCGGTCCATCCCGGCATCGTCTATGGCGCCGGTCTCGGGGGGCGTCTGTCGCGTTGGAACGAGCGCACGGCCCAGGTTCAAAACGTCTCCCCCTGGCCGGTGTCGAGCTACGCCGAGCGCCCGAATACGGTGCGCTATCGCTACGGCTGGATCACGCCACTCGCCATCTCGAAGCGGCCTCCGCACGCCATCTACCAGGCGGCGCAGGTTGTCTTCCGCTCCACGGACAACGGAGCATCGTGGCAGACGATAAGCCCCGACCTGACCGGCGCTGTGAAGGACGCGAGGGGCTGCGAAGGGGACGTCCCGGTCGAGCGGGCGACCGCCTGCGGCTACGGCGTCATCTTCACCGTCGCTCCTTCCCCGGCCGCCGACGGTGTCGTCTGGATCGGCACCGACAACGGCAGGGTGCAGCTGACCCGCGACGACGGGCGCACCTGGAAGGACGTGACGCCGCCCGGCATGGCCGACTGGACGAAGGTGAACCTGATCGACCTGTCGCCGACCGAGCCGGGGGTCGCCTACGTTGCGGCGGACCGCCATCGTCTCGACGATTTCCGGCCGCTGGCGTGGCGCACCCGGGACTTCGGCGCCACCTGGACCGCGATCGGCTCCGGCCTGCCTGATGGGGTCTGGGTCGGTGTCGTGCGCCACGACCCGGACAGCAATCGGTTGCTCTTCGCCGGCACCAGCCGCGGCGTGCAGGTCTCGTTCGACGACGGCGGGCACTGGCAGAGCCTGCAGCTCAACCTGCCACGGACCGGCATCAACGATCTGCTGGTGCATGGGAATGACGTCGTCGTGGCCACCCAGGGGCGCGCCCTCTGGGCCCTCGACGCCATCGAGCCGCTGCGGCACGCCGTTGCGGCGGCGGCCGCCGGGGGTCCGTACCTCGTCCCGCCGGCGAAGGCGTATCGCCTGCGGGACAACCTGAACCGCGACACGCCGCTTCCTCCCGAGGAGCCGCGCGGGACCAACCCCCCGATCGGCGTGATCGTCGACTACGTCCTGCCGGACAAACCCCGGGGGCCGGTGACCCTCGAGATTCTCGCCGCCGGCGGCGAGGTGGTAAGGCGCTTCCGGAGCGACGAGACCCCCACCCGGCCCGCGGAGAAGATCTACTTTTCCGCCGCCTGGCTCACCTCCCCGGCCCTTCCCACGGCGGAAGCAGGGCACAACCGCTTCGTCTGGGATCTGCGGCTCGCCCCGCCTCGGGCGATCGAGCCGGAGTACGCCATCGCGGCGGTGCCGGGCCGGCCGGAGCCGGCCCTCCCAGGCGGCGCGTTCATCCTGCCGGGGCCCTACGAAGTGCGGCTGCAGGTCGACGGCGCCACTCTGACCCGGCCGCTCACGGTTCTCCCCGATCCGCGGGTTGACACCGACCCCCGCGCACTCGAGGCGCTCCTGGCATTTCAGCGCGAGGTCGAGACCGTTCTCGCCCGCTCGGCGGCGCTGCACGAGGAGAGGACGGCGGCCGCGGCGCGCCTGCGCAAAGCACTCGCCGACCCATTGGCGCGCCGCGCGCGCGCCTCCGTCGAGCGCGCCCTCGCCGGCCTCGAAACGGCGGACGGTCCGGCCGACGAAAGACCTAAGCGCGTGAACCAGGTCCTCTCGGCGCTGCACAGCGATCTCGAGCTGGCCGACGCCCTCCCCACCGCTCCCCAGCGCGAGGTGCTGGATTCCTTCCGCGCGGGGCTGAGGCGCTACGAGTCGCGCTGGTCGCGCTTCACCGCGACCACCCTCGCCGACGCCGAACGGCGCATCGAGCGCCGCTGAGTATCAGCGCGCGCCGTCCTTCGGAGCGGGGCGTGCTATAATCCGCCCCTTCACCAGCAGGGCGCCTCGTGGGCGTCGTCTGTCTCAGCCGGCGCCACGCGCCGGTTTCCGTGGGATCGCATCGTGGCGGAGAAGCGAATCATCGTCGTCGGCGGCGGGCTGGCCGGCAGCGAGGCGGCGTGGCAGGCTGCGCGCCGCGGCGCGCGGGTCGATCTCTACGAGATGCGCCCGGTGCGCTCGACACCGGTTCACCACACCTCCGACCTGGCGGAGCTCGTCTGCTCCAACTCCCTCAAGTCGAACCTCCTCGACACCGCGTCCGGCCTTCTCAAGGAAGAAATGCGGCGCTGCGACTCGCTCGTCGTCCGGGTCGCCGACCGGGTGAAGGTCCCCGCCGGCGGGGCGCTGGCGGTCGTCCGCGAGCAGTTCGCCCGCGGCATCACCGAGGCGATCGAGGCGGAGCCGGGCATCCGTCTCATCCGCGAGGAAGTGCGGTCGATCCCGGCCGAGGGCCCCTGCATCATCGCCACGGGCCCCCTGGCGTCGGACGCCATCGCGGCCTCGATCGCCGAATTCACGGGAAAGGGCTATCTCTACTTCTTCGACGCGATCTCGCCGATCGTTGAGGCCGACTCGATCGATCGCGACAAGGTCTTCATGGCGTCGCGTTACGGCAAGGGGGGGGACGACTACCTCAACTGCCCGATGACCGAAGCGCAGTACGACCGCTTTTACAAGGAGCTTCTGGGCGCGGCCGAGGCGCCGACCCACGAGTTCGAGAAAGAGGTCGCCTATTTCGAGGGATGCCTCCCGGTCGAGGAGATGGCGCGCCGCGGCCGCGAGACGCTGCTCTTCGGTCCGATGAAGCCGGTGGGCCTCGTCGACCCGCGGACGGGACGTCAGCCGTTCGGCGTCGTGCAGCTGCGGCAGGACACTCTGGCGGCCGACTTCTACTCGATGGTCGGCTTCCAGAACCACCTCAAGTTCGGCGAGCAGACCCGGATCTTCCGCCTGATCCCCGGCCTCGAGCACGCCGAGTTCCCGCGGCTCGGCCAGGTGCACCGGAACTCCTACATCAATGCACCCGCGATCCTGCTCCCCTCCTTCCAGGCCCGGCGGCGTCGCGATCTGTTCTTCGCCGGCCAGATCTCGGGGGTCGAGGGGTATCTCGAGTCGGCGGCCTCCGGGCTCATCGCCGGGATCAACGCCGCCCGCCTGGTGGATGAGGCCCCGCCCCTGGTCTTCCCCGAGACGACCGCCCTGGGCGGCATCGCGCGCTACATCTCGTCGACCGAGACGACGAACTACCAGCCCACCAACATCGCATTCGGCCTTCTTCCCCCGCTGTCGAAGCCGATCCGTGACAAGCGGCAGAAAAAGGCCGCGCTCGTGCGGCGCGCCCTGGACGATCTCGAGGCCTTCCTCGGGAAAGCACTCTTCGCGGGAGCGCCGGCCCGCTAGGTTTCCTCCATCCTCCGGATTTGCATGAGACCTTTTCCGCAGAAGGAATCCGGCCGGGTCGGAGTGGCCCCCACCTGGAACGGCGGCACGTACCGCCGCGCGCTACTGGACGCCGGCAGCCGAACCGACCGCGCCGAAACCACCTGGGAGCTGCTTTTTGGGAGGGATCTCCCTCGTGCCTCAGTTCAGGAGGAGATAGGCCGTGCCGGCGGCGGCGAGCTGGACGGTGAGATTGTCCAGTCCGTGCGCGCTGAGCGCTTCGACGGCGGCGCCGGCCGCGCCGCAGAGCGCGCCGGCAAGCAGGGCGCTCTCCAGCGTCGCGCCGCGCGCCCACAGTCCGAGAAACGCCGCCAGGGCACCCGCCAGCAGGACGGCGGTTGAGCCCTCCAGAGTTCGCACGGCCGGTATGCCCCCCAGCGAGGGGACACGGTAGGGGTGTCTCCCCCAGGTCGCCCCGACCGGCTCGCCAACCGCGTCTCCCCAGCCCCCGACGAGATATCCGATTGCGGCGAACGACCCGAAGAAGAGATTCGCGAGAAGTCCTCCGACAGCGGTCGTCACCAGCGGGACCAGGATGAACATAGTCCGTCGCGGATGGTCGCTCGGACGGGCCATCGCTTCGTAGAACGGAAAGCCGTCTCCTCGGGCGACGGCGTAGAGCACCATCAGGCTGACGATGACGCCGAGGAGCATCACGGCGGGCAGCCCGCCGGTGAACTGCAGCACCCCCGCCAGCGTGAAGATGACGAAGTGGAATATCTTCCGCGTGTAGGGAACCCGCACCTTCCGGTCCGCCGCCAGCCGGCCAACGAAACGCGCCGCGGCCCAGGAAAGGAGCAAAAGCGCCGGACCGAGGAGCACAACCATCTGGACATCCGGCGTGGCGCGCTCGATGAACGAGGCGGCCGATCCCTCGGCGGGCGGTGCGGGCGGCACGGGCCCTGCCGCCTGCGCGGGCGGCTGCGACCCCGCTTCTCCCAGGTAGGCCTTCGCGAACGCCGTCGCGGGCGGGGATTTCCTGCCGTCCGGAGCCAGGAACGCATGCACCACCACGGCGCCGGGAAGCTCTCGCACGCGGCGAGCCGCCTCGAGCGCTTTCGCCTGCAGGTGGTCGAAAACAGGAAGCGGCAGGACAAGAAACGGCACATCGAACGCTTTCAGGATGGCGCGCTCCTTGTCGATCCAGGGGCGATCTTCGGGGTTCTCCGGATCCAGAAGCGACACGACGTGCCCCACCGCCCCGGTGACGATGAAGCTCGCGAATTCCTCGTCGGTCGGGTAGGGCGTCAGGATCACCCTGTCGTCCAGGTGCACCAGCCGTCCCCGCTCGAACTGCTCCACCGCGCGCAGCCGCAGGGTGGCCTTGGGACCCGTCACGCTGGCGTTCGGTGCCGCCCGCTCGACGATCCGTTTCGCCAGCCTGATGCGATCGCGGCCCAGGTAGCAGTGGACGTAGTACCGGCCGGTGCCGGCCCTCGCGAGCGCGCGGATTTGGTCGAGAGATGCGTTGTTCTGGCTGACCCACGGCAGCATCGGCGCTTCGACAAGCTCGATGCCCGCGCGCGCGGCGGCCTTCTTTTCGTCGGCCAGGAGTTTCGGCTCGAAGGGGACCACGGCCGGATGGAGGAGCGTCACGACCGCCGTGTACCCCTGCGCCTTGAGCCGCCGCAATCTCCATTCGTCCGGGTAGGGGCCGAAGGTGAAATGGACCCCTGCGCTCGTTTCTTCTCCCATGTCGAGACGCAGACGGGCGGGGCTCATCCAGAGCCAGAGCGCTCCCCCGGCGGCCAGAATCGCCAGCGCCGGGACGCCCAGCCGCACTTCGAGGCGCGACGACCCCAGGACCATGCCTCCGGCCGTCCAGGCGAGCAGGCCGGTGACGGCGACCAGCAAAATGATGATGAGATCGACCGCCGCGTTCTCGGCGGCCGAGCCGAAGCCGGCGCGACTGCAGAGAGTGGCAACAAGGCGGACCGGCCCGAGGAGTGTGCTGGTTCCGAGCGAGAATCCGATCAGGATCCAGAGGGAAATGAAGACCAGGGCCCGTCTCACGGCGTCCCCACGAGAAAGACTGCGCAAAAGATAGGGTCTGCGGCGGTACGGGTCAAACTGCGGAGTCGGGCGCTTTCGGAAGCGCCCCGGTCCGCTCCAGAACCTTCGCGAGGCTCTGTGTTCCCTCCCGGCCCTCCCCATGGGCCTGCGCCGACAGGAACAGCTGATGCACCAGCGCCGTGGCCGGCAGTGGAGCGCCGGCGGCGGCGCCAGACTCGAGAACGAGCCTGAGGTCCTTCTGCATCAGGTCGACCATGAACCCGGGGGCGAAGTCGCGCTCCAGGATCTTCGGGCCGAGGTTTGCCAGTTGCCAGGACCCCGCCGCCCCTCCCTTCACGGCCTCGATCATGACGAGGGGATCGAGTCCGTTCCCGCGCGCGAACAGGAGCGCCTCGCTCACCGCCAGGAGGCTCACCGAGACCAGTATCTGATTGCACAGCTTCGCCACCTGCCCGCTGCCGACGGGACCGCAGTGGGTGATGATCCGGCCCATGACCTGCAGGATCGGACGGACCCGCTCGACGGCGGCCGTTTCGCCCCCCGCCATGATGGCCAGGGTGGCGTTCCGAGCGCCGACGTCCCCCCCGCTGACCGGGGCGTCCACGAGCGCGCAGCCTTTGGAGCGCAGCGCCTCGTCGAGGCGCTTTTCCGTCGCGGGGGAGATCGTGCTCATGTCGACGACGACCGCGCCGGGGCGGATCCCCTCCAGGACACCCCCGGGACCGGCGATGACTTCCTCGACGTCGGCGGAGCCGGTGACCATCGTGATGATGATCGGCGATTCCGACGCGAGGGCGGCCGGGGAGTCCGCGACGCGCGCCCCCAGGGAGTCCAGCCGTCCGGTTTTTGCGCGGGTCCGGTTGAAGACCGTGAGCGGATGGCCGGCGGCCAGAATGTGCCCCGCCATCGGCTGGCCCATGATCCCGAGGCCGATGAACCCCACCCGCTCCTTGCTCATGTTGTCCTCCTTCGTGATGCGTCGAACGACCGGCGTTGTCTCACCGCAGGCCCAGCAGGACGCCGGCGGCGATCGCCGCCATGGCGAGGGCGAAGAGCGCCAGGACCAGCGGCGCCGCGAACCGCAGCCACTTCTCGTACCGTACCCCGGCAGCGGCGAGGATCGCCATCAGCGCCCCGTTGGTCGGCGTGAGAAGGTCGGAGAGGCCAGCGCCGTAATGGTAGGCGAGAACCGTGACCTGGCGCGACAACCCCAGAAGATCCGAAAGCGCCACGAGGATCGGCATCGTCAGCACGGCCTGCCCGCTGACGCTGGGCACCGGCACGTGGATCGCGGCCTGCACCACCATCATCCCTAGCGCGCAGAGCAGGAGCGGCAGATGGGCGAGCGGCGCGAACAGGGCGTTGACGATCGTGTCCACGATCCTCCCCTGTTCCAGGACGACGTAGATGGCCCGGGCGAACCCAATGAGAAGCGCCGCATACGCCATGGATCGGAACCCTTCGACGAACGCGCTGGCCGTGCCCTCGACCCCGAGACCGCCCGCCATCCCGGCCGCGACTCCCATCGCGAAGAACAGCGCCGACATCTGGTCGAACTCCCACTCGTAGCGCAGGACACCATAGACGAAGAGGGCGAACGTAAGGAGCACCAGGATCAGGATGAGCCCCTGGCGCCTGCCGCCCGGAGCGGCTTCGGCGGGGGGCGCGGGCGGTTGCGCCACACGGCAGCCGGCCGCGTAGCGGGCGGTGCCCCAGGCCCAGACCCCGAGCGCGCAGGCCAGAAAGACAAGCCGGAAGCCCCATCCCGACAGCAGCGGAAGCTGCGCCAGCTTCTGGGCGATCCCCACCTGGAAAGGGTTGATCGGGCTGAAGGCCGAGCCGACGGCCGCCGAGCCGATGCTCATGGCGGCGGCGCAGAGCGGATCGAGGCCAAACCTCCGGGTGAGAACCAGGAGCACCGGGACGAGCGCGATGATCTCCTCCCGCATGTTGTCGAGCGCCCCGCCCAGCGCGAAGAGCACGCACACCGCGGGAACGACGAGAGTCGGGCTCCCCCCGAGCCGTCGCGCCAGTCCCTCCACCGCCATGGCGAAAGCCCCGGTCCGATCCACGACCGTGAGCGCGCCCCCCACCAGAAAAACGAAGAAGATGACAGGCCCGGCATCGGCCATGCCTTTAGGCAGCGCGACCAGCATCTCGAAGGCGCCCAGAGGATGGGATTCGACGGGGTGGTAGGTTCCGGCCACCACGACCCGGCGCCCCGTCGCTTTCTCGTCCCGCCTCTCGTAGCTGCCGGCCGGGAGGAAGTGGGTCAGGATCGCGGCCAGGAGAACGCAGCCAAGAAGCAGGGCCAGGGGGTGGGGAAAACGGTGGCGGCTCACCTGGACGCCTATCCTTTCGGATCGTGGCAGACCGCCTCGATGTTGTTCCCATCGGGGTCGAAAACGAACGCGCCGTAATAGTCCTTGTGATAGCTCGCGCGGATCCCGGGGGCCCCGTTGTCCCGGCCGCCGGCCGCGAGGGCGGCGGCGTGAAACGCGTCGACGATCTTCCGGCTCGGGCTCGTGATCGCGATGTGCACCGACGAGCCGGACGCCTCCCCCTGCGCGATCCAGATGTCGGTCCGGCCGCCCGCGCCGAACCCCGTGTACCCCGGGAACTCCTTGAGCAGGGCGTAGCCGAGCGGGGCCAGCGCCCCGGCGTAGAACTTCCGGCTCCTGCCCAGGTCCTTGACCCTCAGGACAACGTGGTCGATCATCTCGTCCTCCTCCGGTTCCTGGCTGTGCGCCGGCGCGCCGCGGCCGGCGGGCTCATCACTCCGCGAGCGGCACCTCGGACATCAGCGCCAGCATGTTCTCGTCGGGGTCCCTGAGAAACGCCATCCAGAGCTCATGATCCTTCAGGCGCGCGACCTTGTGGGGACCGGTCTCGAACCGCGCTCCCCTGGACGCGAGCCGGTCATGGACGGCGCGGATGTCGTCCACCTTGTAATAGATGATGGACGAGGGATGGTCGAACTCGGGCTTCTCCGCGCGGCCGAGCATGAGCCTGACGCCGCCGCAGTCGAAAAACGCCAGGTTCGGCGCTTCGAACAGGAACTTCATACCGAGCGTGTCCCTGTAGAAAGCCGTGGCCTTCCTGAGGTCTTTGACATTGATGGAAATCTGGCCAATCCTGGCAAGACCGAACGCAGTCTCATCCGTCGCCATGGGAGTGACGTCCGCCGCCTGCGCGCTCCGGCTCGCGCGGCGCAACGCCTTGTCGTAGGTGTACTGCGACTTGATGATGCCATAGCCGAGCTGCAGGTAGAAGGCCCGCGCCCCTTCGCGCCGGACATTCGATCGCACCCGGACGCGCGCGTAGCGCCTGCTTCGTGCCCAGCGCTCGGCGGCCGCGACCAGGGCCTGGCCGACTCCCCGCCGGCGGGCGCCGGCGTCCACGACCAGACCCGCGATCTCGGCGAATGGGTCCGATTCCACGAGGTGATTGCCCCGGACGTGCAGCCAGCCGGCGACCCCTTCGTCCTCGTCCTCGGCCACGAAGAGGGCGGACCCGGAGGCGTCAGCGAGGGCCCGGAGGCGCCTGTCGATCTGGCGCGCGGTCGCCGGATAGCCGAGCTGGGTCGACAGCCCGGCCACGGCGCGCGCGTCCCCGGGGGTCATTGAACGGATGATCGTCCCCGCGCCGGCGCGCGCCGGACGCTTCACGGCCGTTCGGCGGTTTCATCGCGCCTCCCGAACGCACCGATGAACCAGGAGACGATGCTCACCACCAGGGCGCCCAGGATGGCCCACCCGAGCGAGTCGACGCGGAACCCCGGGACCAGCGCCGTGGCCAGCCAGAAGGCCAGGCCGTTGACGATGAGGTAGAAAAGTCCCAGCGTGAACACGGTGATCGGCAGGGTCAGCACGAACAGGATCGGCCTGACCACCGCGTTGACGAACCCGAGGACAAGCGCGGCCACGAGCAGGGCGGGGAGCGAATCGAGGTGCACGCCGGGCAGGACCCAAGTGCAGACAAAAAGGGCGAACGCGATCGTGATCCAGTGCGTCAGGAAGCGGCCCATCGAACGGCTCCAAGTCCCGGCATGATACATCAGGAGTCACCCTGCGCTCCCTCAGGGACGCGAATCGGCGGGAGCGGATCGATCCGGCGGGCCGCTCCCTGTACAATCGGCGCGTGGACATGATCGGCGAATACATCACGCACCTCGAGCAGGTCGTCAACGCCTCGCCCCAGACGGTGCGCTGCTACCGGACGGATCTGAGGGAGTTCGAATCGTTCCTGCGGTCGCATCTTTCCCCGGATCAGCCGCCGGCGCTCGACAGGGTGGACCACCTCGCCGTCCGCGCCTACCTGGCGTTCCTGCATGCCCGCGGCGTCAGCCGCGCCACCGTGGCGCGAAAGCTGGCCTCGCTCCGGTCCTTCTACCGCCACCTCGTCGAGCAGGAAACGATCACGCGCAGCCCCGCGGCCCAGGTCTCGACCCCAAAGCTCGAGAAGCGCCTGCCCCATCCGATGGCCGAGAATGAGGTACAATCGCTTCTCGATTCCGCCTTCGGAAAGAGCGCGCGCGACGCGCGCGATCGCGCCATCCTCGAGATACTGTACGCCACCGGAATCCGGGTTGGAGAGTTGGTCCGGGCCGATCTCGGCGACTTTGACCTCGGCGGGACGACGGGCGACGGGATGCTGCGTGTCCTCGGAAAGGGCAGGAAGGAAAGAATGGTGCCGGTCGGAACCAAGGCGGTCTCGGCCCTGAAGGGCTACCTCGGGCTGCGTGGCGAGCTGGCTCCCCTCAAGGGCGGACGCAGCTCGGACCGCGACGCGGTGTTTCTCAACGCCCGCGGCGGCCGGCTGACCGATCGCAGCGTGCGGCGGATCCTCGACAGCCGCCTGCGGCGTGCCGCGGTCCTCAACAAGGTGTCCCCTCACACCCTGCGCCACTCCTTCGCGACGCACATGTTGAACGCCGGGGCGGACCTCCGCTCGATCCAGGAGCTGCTGGGCCACGCCTCGCTGTCCACCACCCAGAAGTACACCAAGGTCACGACCCGTCGGCTGCTCGAGGTCTACGACCAGTCGCATCCCCATTCCGGATACCGGCAGGCCGGGCCGTCCGGACCCGCAGGGCGCAGGCGGCCCTCGAGGAGCGCGTACGATGGCCCGACGGAGGATTGATCGGCAGGCCGCGGCGCGGCGCAAGAGCCGCCCGCGCAAGAGCCGGCCGCTGTCGGGCCGTCGGACTGCTGACCGCGGGATCGTCCCCGGCCGGGTGGTGGCCCTGACGGACGCGCGCCGCAGGGCCGCGACCCGCCGCCGTTCGCGGGAGAATACCTCAACGACGGGCGCCGCCCCTCCCGCCGCTCCGGAGACCCTCGCGATCGACTTCCACCTCGCAACCTGCGTCGCGGCCGCAAGGGCCGGCGGACGCGTCCTGATGGACTACTGGGGGAAGGGGCGCTCCTACTCGGTCCAGGAAAAAGGCCGGAGGGATTATGTGACGGTCGTCGATCGCGAGTCGGAGCAGGCGATCCTGCGGCTGGTGAGCGAGCGCTTTCCCGACCACGCGATCCACGCGGAAGAGTCGGCCCCCAGGGAGGGAAGCGCCGGATACCGCTGGTACGTCGATCCGCTCGACGGCACGACGAATTTCATCCACGGCTACCCTCTTTTCTCGGTCTCGATCGGTGTCGCCGACGCGCAGGGCATGCGCGCCGGGGCGGTCTACGACCCCGTCAGGAACGAGATGTTCACGGCCGCCCGGGGCCAGGGCGCCTTCATGAACGGAACGCCGATCCGCGTGTCGGGCGCCACGAAGCTGGAGCAGGCGCTGCTGGTGACCGGCATCCCCTTCCGCTCGATCGACCGGATGGAGGAATTCCTGCAGTCGCTCCGGGGATTCATGAAGGGGGCGTCCGGAATCCGCCGCGACGGATCGGCGGCCCTCGACCTCGCCTACGTGGCCTGCGGGCGCTACGAAGGGTTCTGGGAGATGGCGCTGTCCTCCTGGGACGTCGCGGCCGGAAGCCTGATCGTCCAGGAGGCGGGCGGTGTGGTGACCGATTTTCTCGGCCGCGGGTCCTTCATGGACAGCGGCGATATCGTGGCGGCGAATCCTGCGATCCACCCGGCCATGGCCCGCATCGTGCGGGACGCCTTCTCCGGCAGAAGCTAGGAGTCGGCGCGGGGCGCAAGACGCGCCGCAAGCAGGATCGCCTCCACCAGGCTTCCGGGATCGGCCGTGCCCCGGCCGGAGATATCGTAGGCCGTTCCGTGGTCGACCGAGGTGCGCAGCATCGGCAGGCCCAGGGTCATGTTGACCGCGCCGCCGAAGGATCGCGACTTCACCGCGATGGCCGCCTGGTCATGGTAGAGCGCCAGGACGGCGTCGAACTCTCCCTTCGCCGCGCGCGTGAAGAGGCTATCGGCGGGGAACGGTCCGTGGGCATCCGCCCCCTCCCGCCGGGCGGCCTCGACCGCGGGGAGGAGGATCTCCGCCTCCTCCGTCCCGAAGATCCCCCCTTCGCCGGCGTGCGGGTTGAGCGCGCACAGGGCGATCCGGGGATCCTTGCCGAACCAGCGGATGTGCTCTGCGCGGAGCAGGCGGATCTTCGCCGCGATGGCCGGTGCTTTGAGCGAGGCGATCGCCTCGCCCAGGCCAAGGTGGATCGAGACCAACGCAACTTTGAGATCGGGCGTGACGAACATCATCGCGACCTCGTCTCGTTCGATCCCGCAGAGGTCGGCCAGAAGCTCCGTGTGCCCGGGATAGTCGTGCCCCGCGAGGCGCATTGCCGCCTTGCTGAGGGGCGCCGTCGCCACGGCCGCCGCCACTCCGGAGCGCGCCAGGGCGACGGCCTGCTTCACGTACATCACCGCTGCCCGGCCTCCCGCGGCGCTGGGACCGGGAGGGGGCGGGGACTCGTCGACACTCGGCAGGTCGTGCAGGGCGGGGCCTTCCGGCCAGCCCTCGACGGCGACGGCGTCCCCCTGCTTGGTGCCCCACTCGCTGAAGCCGGACCGAGTCACCTCGGGCCATGATCCCGGGTCTGCGCCGACCCCTCCGGGAAGGCGTCTGGCCGTCCGCAGCAGATGCTCGCGATCTCCGACGAGGAGCGGCCGGCAAATCTCGAGCACCCGGGGCGAGGCAGCGGCCTTCAGGCAGATTTCGGGACCAATCCCCAGGGGATCTCCCGTGGTGACTGCGACGATTGGTTTCATGCGATGGGCGGGCTGTGACGGGGGGCGGTGGCCCGGCCGGCCACCGGGACGAACGGATTGCCGGCCTCCTCAGATGCCGTCGGCGTTCGGACCCCGGTCTTCTCCGATCTCCTCGGCCTTGTACATGTACTTGATGCAGTCCTTCATCACCATCAAGTTGGGCGCCCCCTGCCGGTTCACCTTGATGCAGGTCCGGTCGTACCACTCGATGACCCCCCGCAACTCCCCGCCGTCCTTGAGGACGACGACCATGGGGGTCTTGCTGTTCATCTGTTTCAGGTAGTAGAACGCCTCGGCGTTCGTCTGCTCCGGCGGGACCTGTTTGCGCCTGGGCGCCCGCGGTGCGAGGCGGTCTTTCAACTCCGACAAGTTGGGCCGGATGAGCTTGCGGTGCGCCTGCTCATCCTGCCTTCGCTCCGGCGTCCCCGAGGTCGGACCCGGCGGCCCGGTATCGTATCGACGGATCATGTCTCCCTGCCTTCCCGCTCGGTGTCCATCGGCGGCTCATGACACTTTATCTGGTTTGCCTCGAGTCCAACCTTGTCAGGACCCCGTGAGTTCTGGAATCGTTCCGGCCATTCGAAGGTCTGGGGACGATGAACTTGCTTGAATGCTATCACACATCAAAGGGCCCGCAAAGCCGCCGCCCTCGGCCCAGAATCAGCCTTCGGCGGGCTTCGTCTTGAGCGGGCTGGCGACGAGATATTTTTCGTAATTCGGCATCACCTCGATCTGACTCTGCTTCCAGAGCTTGCGTATATAACCATCGAGCTTCGGCCCGAATTTCCGATGGCGTATCGAGTCGGCGATCGATTCCCTGGCCTCGTCGAAGCTCGTCACGAGCTTCGGGGTCTTGCTCTCCAACCGCAAGATATGAAAGGACTTTCCGGTGTCGATGGGGTCTGTGATGCCGCCCGGTTCGAGAGCGAACGCCGCCTTGGCTATCCCATCCAGGAGATCGACCGCCTGCAGCGGGCCGAGAAGGCCCCCCGTCTCCTTGGTCCCTGCCTCCGAGTACTGCTGCACCAGACCCGCGAAATCCCCGCCCTCCCTCGCCTCCTTCACGATCGAGAGGGCGCGATCCGCCACCTCATCC
Source organism: Acidobacteriota bacterium (assembly GCA_031370485.1). Classification (GTDB taxonomy): domain Bacteria; phylum Acidobacteriota; class Polarisedimenticolia; order Gp22-AA2; family Gp22-AA2; genus JANMQK01. The sequence goes on from JANMQK010000219.1 coordinate 20,186, forward strand.
CTCCGGCCGGGCTCGTACAACAGGACCACTTCGCGGAAGGTGACCGTGGGTGGAGTCTCCCATTCCGCGGTGTGGGTGTCGTAATACTCCTTGATTTCACGCTCGCTGACGCTGATGGTCCGCTTCACCTCGTGATTGATGAGCTCATTGGGCACGGCCAGGCGGATCAGGTGGTCCTCGAGCTCCCGGCGCGACATGCCCTGCTCGACCAGGAGCTTCTCCAGGTCCTTGTCGTTGCCGATCTTCTGCTGCTTGCGGAAGTCTTCGACCAGGCTCTGCCGGATCTTGTCGATGTCGAACAGGGTTTCCGCCTGCTCGAGCAGCAGGCTCTCCGTGATCAGGTTGGCGAGCAGGTTGTCCTGGCCGATCTGCAGCTCCTTGTCGAGATCGGCGCCCGAATATTTCTCGTACGTCTGCTTCAGAAGCACGGCCCTGCGCTCCTCGAACTCGCTTCGGGTGATGATCCGGTTGTTCACCTTGGCGACGATTTCCTCGACGATCGCCGCGCGCGCGCCGGCTGCCGGAACGAGCAGGAGGAGAGACAGGGACAGGAGCGCGGCCCGGACGGAGCGTATCTTGAAGAGCGGCATGAGGCTAGTTTTTGTGTTCGCCCGAGTACTGGAAGGGCAGGACGGCGCGGTTGATGTGGATCTCGCTCTTTGCCTTGAGGTCGGCGAGATAACTCTCCAGGACCTGGTCGCCCTTCTCCTGGAAGAGGCGCAGCCGGATGCGCCGTCGCAGCTCATTGTGATCGACCTCCCTTGGCTCGATTTTTTTCTCCAGCTTGAAGATGAAGAATCTCTGCGCATTCTCGAGAACCGGGCTGATCTGCCCCGCTTCCAGGGCGAACAGCGGCTGCCGGAGATCGACCGGCAGGTCGTCCTCGCTGTAGGTCCTCGCCTGGCCCCGATCGGGGGCCACCGAGTTCTCCCGGGCCACCGCCTCGAAGCGCGAGGGGTCCGCCGTCAGGCTCTGCCGGAGTCGATCGGCCAGCGCCTTATCATCCACGAGAATATGCCTCAGGACAACCGTGCGGGCCTGCCGCGCCAGCTCGGGCTGCTTCTTGATGTAGTCCTCCACTTCGCCCGGGGTCACCTGGATCTTGCTGAGGACGGCGACGTCCTTCAGCTTCTGCAGAATCAGGCCCTGGCGGACTTTCACCCGGAAGCCATCCTTCACTTCGGGCCCGGGGGCGTCGGCCCCGCCCTCCGTCACCCCGATTTCCTTGAGATAGCTGTCGACTTCCTCGTCCGAGATGCTGATCTTGAGATCGTCGGCGGCAGCCAGCAGAAGCTGCTCATCGAGGAACTGATCGAGCAGACGGCTCTTGATCGTGTCTTCCTGCTCGACGCCATCCTCTTCGCCGGCGTTGTCGGTCAGGTATCGTTCGTAGCTCTTGTAGGGGACCGCCTCGCCGCCGAGAGTGGCGACCGTCGCGGACGAGAGCTCAGCCGGAGGCGTGGAGCCCTTATCCTGCCGGCCGCCGGCGCACATCGCCACGGAGCCGGCGGCAAGCAACGTCACTAGTTGGATGGTGGTCTTCACCGTTCTCCGTCGGCGGGCCCGAGGGCAGCGGAAGGTGTCTTGGCCCTCGGGAGGCTATCATACGACCCGATCGCCCGCAACACGGCCCGCACCTCCTCGATCCGCCCGGGGTCTCCGGAGGACTCCGGCAGGGCGTCCAGGGGGACGCGAAGAACGCCGTCCGGCGTGAGCCGCGCGCCGGGCCTCGAGGCGGCCAGCTCGAGGATCCGATCCGGGCTGATCGGGGAGTCCTCGGCGAAACGGACCTGCAGGACTCCCCGGACAAAGTCGATGGCCCGGATCCGCAGCTGCTCGGCCGCGAGACGCAACGAGGCGAGCCCGATCAGCGTGTCCCCCTGGCGCGGGAACTCGCCGTAGAGATCGCGCGCCCGATCGCGGATCCGTCCGAGGCCGTCGTCGTCGGCCGCCACGGAGATCTCCCGGTACAGGACCAGCCGCTCGCTGAAGTCCGGGATGTAGTCCTCCGGAATGCGCAGGTCGACTCCGAGGTTGATCTGTGTTTTGAACTCCATGGGAGCCGGCTCGCCCTTCATCTCCCTGACCGTCCTCTCCAGCAGCTGGCAGTACATCTCGAACCCTATCGCGGCAATGTGCCCGCTCTGCTCCGCCCCGAGGAGGTTCCCCGCCCCCCGGATCTCGAGATCCATGGCCGCGATCCTGAACCCCGACCCCAGCTCGGTGAACTCCTGCAAGGCCTTCAGGCGGCGCCTGGCGATGGGGGTGAGCACCTTGCGCGCCGGCACCAGGAGATAGGCGTACGCGCGCCGATCGGATCGGCCCACGCGTCCCCGCAACTGGTAGAGCTGGGCCAGCCCGAAGCGGTCCGCCCGGTTCACCACGATGGTGTTGACCCTGGGGATGTCGAGGCCGTTCTCGATGATGGTCGTCGCCAGGAGCACTTCGAACTCTCCCTGCAGAAAGCTCAACATGGTGCGCTCCAGCGTTTTTTCTCCCATCTGGCCGTGCGCGATCCCGATCCGGGCCTCCGGCACGAGCCGTCTCAGGAAGTTCGCCATGGAGCCAATCGATTCGACCCGGTTGTGCACGAAATAGACCTGCCCGCCGCGGTTCATCTCGTTGCGCAGCGCCGCCGCGATCACCCCTTCCCGGAACGGCACGATGGCGGTCTGGATCGCCAGCCGGTTCTCCGGCGGGGTTTCGATCACCGACATGTCGCGGATCCCGGCAAGCGACATCTGGAGCGTCCGCGGGATGGGGGTGGCGGTCAGGGTCAGGACATCCACGTCCCGCTTCATGGCCTTGATCGCCTCCTTGTGCGTCACGCCGAACCGCTGCTCCTCGTCCACGACCAGGAGCCCCAGCCGCTTGAAGGAGACATCCTTCGAGAGCAGCCGGTGGGTGCCGATCAGGATGTCGACCTTCCCCTGGGCGACGGCCTTCACGATCGCCTTCTGCTCCGCGGGCGTGCGGAAGCGCGAGATCATCTCGATGGTGACGGGCCAGGACGAGAAGCGCTCGCGGAAGGTCGCGAGATGCTGGACGGCGAGGACCGTGGTCGGGCAGAGCACCGCCACCTGCTTGCCGTCCATGACCGCCTTGAACGCGGCCCGCATCGCCACCTCGGTCTTGCCGAACCCGACGTCGCCGCAGATCAGCCGGTCCATAGGCGCCTCCCGCTCCATGTCGGCGCCCACGTCGCGAACGGCCTTCTCCTGATCCGGGGTCGCCTGGTAGGGGAAGGCGTCCTCGAACTCCCGCTGCCACGGCGTGTCGGGAGGAAACGGGTGCCCGCGGGCGGCGGCGCGCGCCGCGTACAGCTCGAGGAGATCCTTCGCCATCTCCTCCATTGCCTTCCGGACCTTTTTCTTGGTCCGCTCCCACCCCAGTCCCCCGAGCCGATCGAGCCGTGGCTTGTGGCCCGCGACCCCGGAATAGCGCTGCACAAGATCCAGCCGGTCGATCGGCACGTACAGCTTGTCGTTGCCGTCGTAGGTCAAAAGCATGAAGTCGCGCTCGGCCCCTTCGTCGCCGACCCGGACGATTCCGGCATACCGTCCGACCCCGTGGTCGAGATGCACGACCAGGTCGCCGACCCTGAGGTCGCGGAAATCGGGGCTGAAGGCGGCCACCTTGCGCCGCCGGGTCTCGCGCTCCTGGTGCTCGCCGAAGACCTCCCGCTCCGTCAGGACCTGGAGGCCGCTGGCGGGCAACCCGAACCCCTGCGACAGACGGCCGGCGGCAACGAGAAGCGGGGGCGATCCGGCGGCCGCAGGAGGCGGGGCTGCATGAGACGGCGCCGCCGGCCCGTCGCCTGCGGGCATGACGGTCCGCGTTGTCAGGCCGTAATCCTGCAGGACCTCGGCCAGCCGCTCGATCCGCCCCGGGCTCTCCATCAGGAAAAGTGTCGTCGAACGCGGGTCCGCCTGCTTGAGATCGGCGGCGAGATCCTGCAGCCGGCCGCGGTAGGTCCGGGGCGGCGTGCAGGAGACGCGCAGCGGCGCCTCGCGCGGATCCGCCTGGAGCGCCAGTTCCGAGAGACGGACCCTGACCTTGCCCGCGCGCAGCCGCAGCGTCTCGCGCGGCGTCAGCAACTCCTCCGGTGGGGGCATGCTGAAGTCCTCCGAGAGATCGAGGCTGACGTGCATTTCCACGTAGACGCGCTCGAGCTCGGAGAGGATCTGCTCCTCGTCCCAGGCGACGAGAAGGGCTTCCGGGGCGTAGTCGAAGAGTGTCGCGGGACGAGGGTCCACGAGCCGCACGCACGCTTCGAACCCGGGGAATGTCCCGCCCGTCGCCAGCGCCTCGAGGCGTTCCTGCATATCGTCGCGGCCGGCCAGCAGTGAGGCGGATGCCTTGCGCCGCCCAGCGCGGCGCTCCTCGAGAACGGCGCGCAACCGCCCGAGGGCCGCGGCGTCCCAGGGATACTCGCGGACGGGGGGCGCAATGGTCGCCGCGAGAGATCCGGTCGAGCGCTGCGTCCCGGGGTCGAAGGTGCGCAGCGATTCTATCTCCTCGCCCCAGAACTCGACGCGCACGGGCCCGGGCCCGCTGGGCGGATAGAAGTCGATGATGCCGCCCCGTCTCGAGAACTCGCCGACGGTCGCGACCAGGTCCACCCTGAGGTAGCCCGCTCCGAGCAGAAAACCCGAGAGGTCGTCCGGACGAAGCGCCTGTTTTTCTCGCAGGTCGATACGGTACAGGTCGAACGCCGCGGCGGCCGCGAGCGGGTAGATGAGCGCCCGGACGGGCGCCACGATCACCGCTTCACCGGGCTCCCGCAGCGCGCGCAGCGCCTGCACGCGCTCGCAACTCACCATCAAGTGGGGGGCGAGCTCCTGGTAGGGATCGGCCTCGAGCGACGGGAAGAGGAGCACCTTTCCCGGCCCTTCCCGGGTCGCCCCGAGCACGTAGTCCAGGTCCGAGCGGAACTGCTCGGCTTCCTTCTCTCCCGGCACCAGCAGGACGATCTTCCGGGCGGGGCTCGCTTCGATCAGCGACGGGATCAGGAGGGCGGCGGCCGGCGGAGTGAGTCCGCCGAGAGAGAGCCGCCGTGCGGGGTCCCCGAGGCGGGTGAGGAGGGCGCCCAGGGCGGGATCGCGCGCCGCAACGTCGAGGACCCCCCTCACCTCCGGATTCAACGCGGCGACCTCGCGCGGAAACGCGCCGCGTGCAGGGCCCGCGCGATCAGAAGCGATGTCGAGCGGCGCTGCCGCAGCGGAATGACAACCACCCGCCCACCCCATGCCTCGACGGTGTCCCGGCCGACGATCTCGGAGACGCGGTAGTCCCCGCCTTTGACGAGAACGTCCGGCCGGATCGCCGCGATCACCCGCGCCGGGGTCGCTTCGGCGAACGGCACGACGTAGTCGACCGGGCGGAGGGCGGCGAGGACTTCCATCCTCTCGTCGAGGGGAATCACCGGCCGGCCGGGCCCCTTGAGGCGGCGCACCGAACGGTCCGCGTTCACGCCGACGAAAAGACGGTCCCCCAGCGCCGCGGCCCGCTCGAGGAGCGCGACGTGCCCCACGTGCAGCAGGTCGAAACAGCCGTTGGTGAACACGACGACACTTCCCCGGCGCCGCAGGCCCGCCGCCACCCGGGCTGCCTGCTTCGCGTCAAGAACCGTCCCCGCCCGCTCCGCGTTCCCGGCGGAGGGCTTCGGCTGCCGGGCGCGACGTTTCATCGCGTGCCGCCGAGGCCGGCGTAGCGCCCGCGCCAGTCACGGACCACGATGGTCAGGATGTCCTTGAGCATGTCGAGCGAGTCGGAAAACGCCCGCACTTTCGAGCCGGGTGCGTCGCGCCAGATGACCGGGATCTCGACGACGGCGATCCCCGCCTTGCGCGCCAGGTAGAGCAGCTCCACGTCATAGGCGAACCGCTCGACGCGGGCGGCGCGGAAAAGAGGCAGGACCTGGTCGCGCCGCATGACCTTGAACCCGCACTGCGTGTCCCTGAACCGCAGGCCGGTGATGGCCCGGACGAGGGCGTTGAAGCAACGTCCCATCGTCTCTCGCCAGGCCGGCTGGTGAATCTCGACCCGGGAGTCCGGGAGACCCCGGGACCCGATCGCGATGCCGCGAACTCCCGGGGCGATCTCCAGAAGAAGGCGCGGCAATTCTTCGATCGGGGTGGAGAGATCGGCATCGCTCACCAGCACGAACTCGCCCCCCGCCATGAGGACACCGTGCTTGATGCTGTACCCCTTCCCGCGGTTCGCGCCGTTTCGCAGCAGGCGGAAC
>JANMQK010000277.1:0-9812 GCA_031370485.1 Acidobacteriota bacterium
CGGTTACAGGGCTCATCGATCCGCGTCATGTCAAGACCAACATCGGCGCCAGGCCCGGCGATCACCTCGTGCTCACCAAGCCGATCGGCACGGGGGTGATCATCACCGGGTACCGGCGCGGGGCGGTGCCCGACGATCTCATGGAGCGCGCGGTAACCTGGATGGCCACGCTCAACCGGGCGGCCTGCGAGGCGATGCTCGAGTTCGACACGCACGCCTGCACCGATATCACCGGGTTCGGGCTCTCGGGCCACGCCCTGGGTATGGCCCGGGGGAGCGGGGTCCGGATGAGAATCCGCTTCAAGGACATCCCCATCTATCCCGAGAGTCTCGAGCTGATCGCCCAGGGAGTGGCCACCTCGGTCACGGCCTCCAACCTCCAGATGGCCCAGGACTACCTGACCTTCTCCGGGACGTTCGCCGACGAGGAAAGCTGGCTGGTCGTGGACCCGCAGACATCAGGCGGGCTGTTCATATCCCTCCCCGCCGACCAGGCGGCGGCTCTCGTCCGCCGGCTAAACGACGCGGGGAACACCGTCGCGGCGGTCATCGGCGAGGTCCTTCCTCCCGAGGGAGGACCCGGGCTCGAGTTCGTGAAGTAATGCGCGGGCGGGCCCCGTCCTTCAGAGCGTTGACATCGGGTCGACATCGATCACGAGGCCCGGCAGCCTCTCGTTCCGGCGATCGATTTCTGCGAGCATCCGGGAGAGGGCAGCCTGGATCTCGGGCCGGCTCGCTGATTTGACGAGGACCTGCACGCGGTATTCCCCCCGCAGCCGCTCGAGCGGCGCCGGCGCGGGCCCGAGGACCTGGAGCGACCCCTTCCCCGCCTCCCTCAGGATCCCGGCGGCGAGCGCCGCCCCCGCGCTGGCCCGGTCGAAGATCCTGTCCTTCACCAGCACCAGCGCGAGCGACGTGTAGGGCGGGTAGTTCATGACCCGCCTGTAGGTCATCTCCTCGGCCGCGAAGGCCGCGAAATCATGATCGCAGGCCGCCTTGATGGCGTGGTGGTCGGCGTAGTAGGCCTGCACCACGACCTCGCCCCCCGTTTCGCGCCGGCCGCTGCGGCCGGCCACCTGGGAGAGCAGCTGGAACGTCCGCTCCCCCGCCCGGAAATCGGGAAGCCCCAGGAGGGCATCGGCCGTCAGCACGCCGACCAGCGTGACGTTGGGAAAGTCGTGTCCCTTGGCGATCATCTGGGTCCCGAGGAGGATGTCGACCTCGCCGCTCTCGACCCGCGTCAGGAGACGCTCGGCCGCGCCGCGGCCCCTCACGGTGTCACGGTCCATCCGTTCGATGCGCGCCGCGGGGAAATGGGCGTGCAGGACGGTCTCGAGCCTCTCCGTGCCGGTGCCACCGAAATACAGGTGGCTGCTCTTGCAGGCCGGGCACGATTGGGGCACCTTTCTGGCGTCGCCGCAGTAGTGGCAGCGGAGTCGCTGGTCCCGCATGTGCAGCGTCATGGCAATGCTGCAGCGCCGGCACTCGACCTGCTCGCCGCAGGCGCGGCAGAGTACGAAGGTGGAAAACCCCCTGCGGTTCAGCAGGACGAGGCTCTGCTCCTTGCGCCGCAGCCGATCCTCGATCGCCTGAAGCAGCCGGCGCGACAGGCTCGATTCCCGCCCGACCTCCTCGAACTCGCGGCGCATGTCCACCCGCTCGACCACGGGCAACCCCGCCCCCCCGATCCGCTCGGGGAGGCGCAGCAGGGCGTACCCCCCTTGTGTTGCGCGGCGGTACGACTCCATCGAGGGGGTGGCCGAGCCGAGGACCGCCACCGCCTCCTGCATCTTGGCGCGCAGCACGGCGAGGTCGCGGCCGTTGTAACGCGGGTATTCGTCCTGCTTGAAGGAGCTGTCGTGCTCCTCGTCCACGATGATGAGGCCGAGGTCCTTGAGCGGGGCGAACACCGCCGAGCGGGCCCCCAGGACGACATCGACCTTCCCGTCGCGGATGCGGCGCCACTCGTCGTGCCGCTCGCCGTCGCTCAGCCCCGAATGCAGGAGCGCCAGTACCTCTCCAAAGCGGGCCCGCATCCGGCGCGCCAGGAGAGGCGTCAACCCGATCTCCGGCACCAGGTAGAGCGCCTTGCGCCCGAGACGCACCGTCCTCTCGATCGACCTGAGATAGATTTCGGTCTTGCCGCTCCCGGTGACGCCGTGCAGAAGGGCCGTCCTGAAACGCCCCTCGTCGATCATCGCGCCGATCGAGTCGAAGACCTCCTGCTGCGTGGGTGTGAGGATCAGGGGGACGGGTGGTTCCGCCGGGATATCGAGCGCGAACGGGCGTCGGGGCCGTTCAACCGCCTCCACCCGGACCCGCCCGAGTCTCTCGAGCGCCCGCAGCGCGGCGCGCCCGGCGGCCGCGGTCCGAAGGAGATCCTTGACCGCCGCACGCCCTCCGGACACCGTCAGGACCCGGAGAATCTCACGCTGTCGCTGCCCCCGGGGCGGGGTGTCGGGGGGGGATCCCGGGCCGCCAACACGGGGCTCCGCCAGCACCGCGAACTCCTCCGTCCGGCGCCCGGGGCCCGGTGCGATCGCGACCTCCCGCTCCCTCAGGAGCCCGCGCCGGAGAAGCCTGGCCAGGACCGCGGCGCTGAAATCCGGACCCAGGCGGCGCCTCAGCGTATCAACCCGGACATTCCCCTCGCCTCCCGCGAACCGGGCCACGGCGCCCAGGATCTCGAGTGCCGGGGCGCCCTTCACACCCTTCGGGACGACGCCATCGAGAAGAGGCGTCCGGCCGGCCGAAAGGGCGGCGCGCCCGTCAGGCGACAGGGCGATCTCCCGCCGCACATCCGCCTTCATCCCGGAAGGGCCGCGCGGATCATCTCGCCCCACGAGACAAGGTAGTAGTCGGCCGCCCAGCGCGTCAGCTCCAGGATCGATTCGTCGAGAACAGGCTCGGGGTCGAGGACCTCCTCCACCGTCCGCAGCGTCGTGCCCGGCTCGAGGGCGCCGGGTGTGTTTGAGATCTCGAGGAGATAGCCGGTCACCTTGCGCCTGCCGAACGGAACGAGCACGCGCACGCCGCGGCGGCAGCGCGGCAGCAAATCCGCGGGGATGGCGTAGGTGAACAGGCGGCGCACCGGCCGGGGGACCGCGACCGAGCCGAAAACGGTGCTCATTCCCCGTTCGCGGCCTTGAGGACCTCCATCACTTTCTTCAGGTCCTCCCAGACGTCCTTCTTGGCGGCCGGGTTGCGCAGGAGGTACGCGGGGTGGAAGGTCGGCATGACCTTCATGCTGTTGATCTCGCGAAAGGCTCCCCGAAGCCGCGTGATCGTCTCCCGCGTGCCGAGGACCGCCTGGGCCGCCGGCGTTCCGAGGCAGACGATGACCATCGGCCGGATCGCCGCCACCTGCTGGAAGAGGAAGGGCGAGCAGGTCCCGATCTCGTCCGGGAGGGGCGTGCGGTTGTCGGGAGGGCGGCACTTGACGACATTCGCGATGTACACCTCCTGCCGCTTGAGACCCATGGCCTCGATGATCTTCGTCAGGAGCTGTCCCGCCCTGCCGACGAACGGCTCCCCTTTCTCGTCCTCGTCGGCGCCCGGGCCCTCCCCGATGAACATCAGCGATGCCCGGGAGCTGCCGACCCCGAAAACGATGTTCATCCGCTTCTCGCACAACCGGCATCGGCGGCAGTCCCCGATGTCCCGGCGGATGATGCCGAGCGCCGCCGCGGCGTCGGGAGCTTCCGGAGCCTGCGCGGTCACGAGCGGCGACGGGTCAGGTGACGCGGGGCCGGACGCGGCGGCGCGGGCCCTGCGCGGCGTGGCCGGCGGGGAAGTCCCGGCGACGGTCGCGGCGGCCGGGCCCGCGGGCTCCCGCGACGGCAACTCGTCCACACCCAGGAGACGCAGCCACTCGAGGCGGTTCCTCAGCTCGCGGCGCGTGGCGCCGTCCAGGCTCATCGGCGAGTCTCCCCGCCCCGGACCGCGCGCGGCCGTGGGAGAAAACGCTCGGCCAGATCCAGGATGGCCCGGGCCATGTCCCGTTTCGCCATTAAGGGAAGCTCGATGCGGCCCCCCTTCCGGTCCAGGACAAGGGCCCGGTTCGTGTCGGCCTCGAACCCCTCGTCCTCGCTTCCGATCCGGTTGGCCACGATCATGTCGAGATTCTTCCGGCCCAGCTTTCCGCGGGCGTTTCGCTCGAGATCGTCGGTCTCGGCCGCGAAACCGACGAGAACCTGCCCCGGTTTCCGGCGGCGCCCGATTTCCTCGAGGATGTCGGGCGTCGGCACGAGGCGCATGGCGATGGCGCGGTCGGCGACCGCGCCGCGCGCCGCCAGGCGTCTCAGGGTCTCCTTCTTGATCTTGCCGAGGGCCTTCTGCTCCGGGCGGTAGTCGGCGACGGCCGCAGCCTTCAGGATCAGGTCCGCGCCCTGCGCCTGGTTGAGACAGGCCCGGAACATCTCGTCCGCGGTCGTCACGCGCACCAGGAGCACTCGGGTGGGGGCCTCGAGGTGTGTGGGACCAGAGATGAGCGTCACCCGGGCCCCGCGGCGCTCCGCCTCGGCGGCCAGGGCGTACCCCATCTTTCCGGTGGAAGGGTTGCTCAGGAAACGGCTCGGGTCGATCGCCTCGCGGGTCGGGCCCGCGGTCACGAGGACGCGGCGGCCCTCAAGCGAGCGCGGGACTTTTTTTTTACGAGGGCCAGGGCGGCCGCGACCACGACTTCCGGCTCGGCCATCCGGCCCATCCCCTCGTCGCCGCAGGCCAGCGAGCCGCTCATCGGGTCGATGATGTGCACACCCCTCTCCCGGAGGGCCGCGAGATTCGCGCGGGTGGCGGGATGCTCCCACATGCCGACGTTCATGGCCGGCGCCACGGCCACCGGCGCACCGACGGCGAGATAGAAGGTGCTGAGGAAATCGTCCGCTATCCCGTGCGCGAACTTGGCCAGCATGTCCGCGGTGGCGGGCGCGACGAGGAGAAGGTCGAGCCCGCGGGTCAGGGCGATGTGCTGGATGTCGGCGCCCTGGTTAAGGTCCCACGCGTCACCGAGCACCCGGTGCTCGGAAAGAGTCTGCAGCGTGAGGGGCGTGATGAACTCCCGGGCATGGGCGGTCATGATGACCGTCACGTCGCACCCGGCCTGGCGCAGGCCCCGGACGACTTCCGCCGACTTGTAAGCCGCGATCCCGCCGGTGACGCCGAGGGCCACTCGGGCGCCCGCGCACGGCGCGGTGTCGGTTTTCCCCGCCGCGGAGGCGCGCGCGTCCCTGCGCGTCCTTCGCGCGGGTCTTTCAGGCACCTGCGTCACCGGAACCGGACCCGTTGTCCTCGCCCTGCTGGTAGGCCTCGGTCGTGACCTCGCCGACCTCGGTCTCGGAAGGGGCCGGCTCGGGGAACGGCCCGTAGCTGTACTCGATGAGCCCCGCCAGCACCTCCTCCTGGGCTATGGTCACCCACTTGGTCGCGAGAGTCTCGAGGCGCGGCCGGGCGCCGCGTTGCAGCTGCTTACACCGTTCCGCCGCGATGGCGATGAACTCGAACTTGTTTCCGATGGTGCCGCCCTGGATCATGAAACCTCCTGATGGACCGCCGTGCGGAATGCCGCGCTGTCTTAGCGGGCGTGTATTGTAGACGAAAACCACCCCGCCCGGAAGGGGCGCCCGCCCGGGACGGGGCTCACCGCGGGGGGCGGAAGGTTGCCGCGATGCCGGCGAGTCTCGCCGCCTGGCGGGGGCCGCGGCAGCGGACCGAGAGGATGATGCCCCTCAGGTGATCGTAGGCGGCCTCGAGGTCGTCGTTGATCACGACGAAATCGTACATCGCCCATTTCTGGACCTCGCCGCCCGCCAGCCCCAGCCGCCGCGCCAGCGCCTCCGGTCCCTCGGTGCCCCGGCGGGCCAGCCGCTCCCGCAGGGCCTCTGGCCCTGGGGGCATGATGAAGATCAGCACCGCTTCGGGCATCAGGCTCCGGATGCTGGTCGCGCCCTGGGTGTCTACGTCGAGCAGGATGTCGGTGCCCCGACCGATGGCATCCCTGACTGCCGCCGCCGAGGTCCCGTACATCCGGCCGTCCACGACCGCCCATTCCAGGAGGTCCCCCCTGAGGCGGCGATTCTCGAACTCCGCCTCGGATACGAAGGTGTAGTCCACGCCCTCCCGCTCCCCGGAGCGTGCCGGACGGGTGGTCAAGGAGACCGAGAAAACCAGGTCCGGAACCTGCTCGCGGAGCCGCCGGCAGAGTGTGGTCTTGCCGGCGCCCGAAGGGGCCGAGACCACGAACACGGCGCCTTGCGCGGGGCCGCTCATTCGAGGTTTTGGACCTGTTCGCGGATCTTCTCCACGGCGGACTTGATGCCCAGCGCCGCCTGGCAGATCGCGAGCGACTCGGCCTTGGATGAAATCGTGTTGGCCTCCCGGTTCATCTCCTGCATGACGAAGTCGAGGGTCTTACCGACCGGCCCCGGCGAGTCCTCGAGGATCGCCCGTGCCTGCGCGACGTAGCCCGCAAGCCGGACAAGCTCTTCGCTCGTGTCGACTCGGTCGGCCATGAGGGCCACCTCCTGCGCCAGGCGGACATCGTCCAGTCCCCGCTCCGCCACCATGGCCGCCACCCGCTCCCGGAGACGCGCCGCGTAGGTCTCCGGCAGGCCCCGGGCCTCCGACTCGATCCGGGCAGCAAGGGCCTCGATCTCCGTGAGGCGCGCGGCCAGGTCCACCGCCAGGCGCTCGCCTTCGGCCGTCCGCATCGAGTCGTAGTCCAGCAGGGCCCGGTCCACCGCCGACAGGAGCATGCCGGAGTCCGAGCCATTGGCGGCGGCGGACTCCTGCTCGATGGATACGGCGCCGGGCAGGGACATCGCCTGGTCGATTCCGATATTTCCGCGCAGCCTGAATTCCTTCTTGATCGCCGCGGCCGCCTCGAGGTACCTGGCGACGAGCTCGCGCCGGACCTCGACCCTGTACGCGGCCGCCCTCGTCGAAACGGCCGCGACGGAAATCTCGATCCGCCCCCGCCCGACGTATGCCTGCACGCGGCCTCGAACCTCCTGCTCCAGGGCCGAGAACGGACCCGGCAGCCGCAGCTTCACATCGAGAAAACGATGGTTGACACCCTTGACTTCGACCTCGAAGCGCAACGCGGCTGATTCCGCCGCTGCCCGGCCGTACCCCGTCATGCTCTTGACCTTGCAACGACCGCCCGCCATCCCTCGCCCCCCGCCATTCCCAGGTCCCGATCAGGCGGACGGCCCGCCCTCACGGCCGCCGATCATACTCCAGGCGGCGCGGGCGGCGCGGGGGATCGCTCCGGGCCGGCCCAGCCGGGCGCGTACCGTCGACAGTCCCATGCGGATCCGATCGGCAAGCGCCGGGTCAGTGAGAATGCGGCGCAGCTCGGTCGCGATGCGCTCCGGGGTGCAGTCACCCTGGACGAGCTCGGGGACGACCCGCTCCCCCGCGATCAGGTTGGGCATGCCGATGTGGGGAACTTCCGAGACGGCGCGCGCCAGGAGGTGGGTAAGGGGGTTCATCCGGTAGACGATCACCATGGGCACGCCGAGAAGCGCGGTCTCGAGGCTGGCCGTTCCGGACGCCACCACGGCCGCGTCGCAGGCGGCCACGGCATCATAGCGATCGCTCTCGACCAGGACCGGGCCGGAGCCGTCCGGGAACGCCGCGGGCCTGGGGCCGGCGCCCGCCCCCGCTTCTTTCAGCGCGCGCTCGAGCGCGCCGCGGCCGAGCGTCGGCGCCACGGGCAGAAGGAACTGCAGATCGCGGAATTCGTCCCGGAGGATTCGCGCAGCGCCGAGCATCGCGGGGAGGTGGGCCCGGATCTCGTTCCGCCGGCTGCCGGGAAGGAGGGCGACCGTCGTGCGGGCGGGGTCGAGCCCCAGGGGCGCCAGGACCTGGGCGCGGACGAGCGACGGGCGGACGAGGTCAAGGAGAGGGTGACCGACGAACTCCACCGGCACCGAGGCGAGGCGGTAGATCTCCTCCTCGAAGGGAAGGATGACCAGCATCCGATCGACCGTCTTCGCGATCCGCCGCACCCTCCCCTTGCGCCACGCCCACACCTGCGGGCTGATGAAGTAGAGCACCGGGACGCCTGCGCGACGAGCCCGGCGCGCCAACCTGATGTTGAAGTCCGGGTAGTCGATGAGGATGGCGAGGCGCGGCCGCGTCTCGGGGCGATCCAGAACGCGGCAGGCGGCCCGGTAGGCGCGCCAGATGGCGCGGAAGCTGCCGAGGACCTCGAGAAACCCGGTGACCCCCAGGACCCCCGCGTCCCCCATCGCCTCGAGGCCCGCCGCCCGCATCGCGGGGCCGCCCACGCCCAGAAAGCGGATCGTTCCACCGGGAGCCGTGCGGGCCATGGCTTCCATGAGCAGGCCGCCATAGAGATCCCCGGACGCCTCGCCCGCGACGATGACAACGCGGACCTCGTCCCCGCTCACGGCGCCGATACGTCGCCGCTTCCGCGACGATCCCGGCCCGATCGCGGCGCCCTGCGTCGGGACGCCTGCCCGCCGGTGGCGGCCAACGCTTCGGCTTCCGAGGTCAGCCTAAGGAGGCGGTCCTCGAGGGTCTTCCGCATCAGCTCCATGACGGCGCGGTCCGCATCAGCGGGGATCGCGATCGGATCGCCGTAAACGAAGACACCGCGCGAGAAGGGATGCGGGACCTGGAAGGCATCCCAGGAGCGGAGAGTTTTTTTTTAGAGGCCGCGAAGGCGACCGGGACGATCGGCGCATGTCCGAGGCGGGCGGCCTCGATGACCCCGATCTGGACCTGGTGCCGGGGACCCCTCGGGCCGTCCGTCGCGAAGGCCGCGTCCCGCGACGCCCGCAGATGCCGGATCATCTCCTTGAGACCGGCGACACCTCCTCTCCCGCTCGAGCCGCGCACCATCAGGTGGCCGAACCGGCCCAGCGTGCGCGCCACGAACTCGCCGTCCCGGTGACGGCTGCTCAGGACCGCGAGCCTCCTGCCGTGCCTCCCTCCCAGGTACGAGTAGGTCATCATCAGGAGCTGATCGTGGAAGAAGGCGTGCACGTAGGGGCGGCCCTCGCGGTGCATGGTCACGACCACCTGCTCGTTGACCGATCGCCAGCGCATCAGCGCGTGCAGCGCCCGGATGAGTCCGCTCGCGAGGAGGGGCCCCAGGCGGAGTGACATGCGTTCGATCAGCGAGGGCATCGTGGTTCCACGGGCGCCGGTCCGCCGGCACCGCGCCGGACGGGGCTGCCATTATAGCGGCAACGCCCCTGCCCGCCCGCCGCGCGCGATCGCGCGGGCTGGACAGGTGGAGCGGCTTCGACTATATACACATCCGCCATGAGTAAACCCGGAAAAACAGGCGCGCGAAAAAGCCCCGCGCGCGCCCGGCGCAGAGGCCGCAGAGTCCTGATCACGGGCGGCGCCGGATTCCTCGGCTCGCACCTCTGTGATTATTTCCTCGGGAAGGGCCATGCAGTGGTCTGCGTCGACAACCTGCTGACCAGCGACGCCTCGAACCTGGCGCACATCCGCGACCGGGCGTTCACCTTCATCAAGCAGGACATCACGAACGGCATCCAGTGCGACGGGCCCGTCGACTACGTCCTGCACTTCGCCAGCCCCGCCAGCCCCAAGGATTACCTTGAGCTTCCGATCCAGACGCTCAAGGTGGGCTCGCTCGGAACTCTCAAGGCCCTGGGTCTCGCCAGGGCCAAGAAGGCCACGTTTCTCCTGGCCTCGACGTCGGAGGTCTACGGCGACCCGCTCGAGCATCCCCAGAAGGAATCGTACTGGGGGAACGTGAACCCGGTCGGCGTCCGCGGTGTCTTTCGATCGCGATATCCGGCCGATCCTCG
>JANMQK010000289.1:0-13800 GCA_031370485.1 Acidobacteriota bacterium
CTGGAGCGGACGATCCACTCGCTGCCTCCGAAAAACGACCCGTATGAGAATCCCTTTGTCGACCCGATCGTCCTGTTCGACGCGGCAACAGGAGCGCCGCGGGCGCGGATCCTGTACGAGCGCCACCATGTCGATCCGCCCTTCCCGCCGCCGGGGAACGATTGCTTCCCGACGAACCTGGGGCTTGATCTGCAAATCTTCGGCGGACCGGCGACACACCTGCAGGCCTCCGGGCCTATCACGGTGCAGCGCGGCGGGCCCTACTCGTCCGGCCGCTGCTCCGGAAGCCAGTCGATCTGCACCACCACCGCCAGCTGCCCGCCCGGCGAGACCTGCAACCCGGCGCAGACCATCGACACCGAGATGGTGTCGATGACTCTCACCGGTTCAGACCCGCTCCTGGGTCCGTACCAGGTCCGCGAGAGCCCAACTCGGCAGTCGACCGGCCAGACGCAGAGCCGGACGCCTCTTAGCAGCTACGCGGCGGATTCGTTCTTCGACATCTTCGTCGACATCGACACCACGCAGGGCTCTTTCCACACCGTCAACCCTGCGCCGCTCAGCGGCTTCACCGGACCCCAACCGGGAGTGCGCAACATACCGCCCGATCCCGGTACGAGCTATCGCTCCGCGGCCGGGCAGGACATCCCGATTGCGAACCAGAGCGGGCAGGTCGTGGGAGCCATCAGGAACATCGACCACAGCCTGCAGCCTCCGGTCTCGTGGCAGCCGCCGCCGCCGCCCGAGAAGTATTGTTTCGACTCGTGGATCACGCTGAAGATCACCATCTACAACCCCTTCTGCATGGACACGATCATGATTCCGGGCAGCTTCCGGATCCTTCGCGGCGGGCCGACCGATCCGGGTGATGGCAGGGACCTGATGAAGACCCTGATGGCCAACGGCCTGCTCGACGGCACGAGCCAGTGCGGCGGCGCCCTGCGGCTGTCTCTCGCGCCGACCCGCGCCTCCTCGGGCGAGGTCCGCTCGCTCGCGCCGGCGGAGAATTTCCCGGCCGATTCGTTCTTCGACGTCTTCGTCGAGTTGGACAGCGCCGCCCTCGGGCACCTGAACACCGACCCGAACACTCCCACCCACATGCGGACCACGATTAACGCGGTGCCGCCCGAGTCCGGGGAGATCTACTACGGCCCCGGCACGGTGATCCCGATCTACAACGCCGCGGGCGTGCAGATCGGCGAGATCCTCGAGGTCGAGCACATCGTGCACGGACAAATCACCTGTCCGCCGATCTTCCATCGGACGCTCACGCTGGACGCGGGTACCGGGATCATCATCATAATCGCGCTGCCCGGCAGCGGCGGCGGGGGAGGGGTCCTTTCCGACGTGGCGCGCGGCGATGTGGCCCAGATGAAAGCGGGCGGCGGGAACTTCTCCGCGGCGACGTGCATTGCGAACAACCTCCCGGGCGGGAACGATCCGACACGCCCGCTCCGCGGCAGGGCGTTTTACTACGTCGCGCGCGACGTGTTCGATACCTTCCAGGACACCTGGAACACCGAAGAGCCCGGACAGACGGGCAACCGGGACACAACGCTCACAGCCTGTCCCTGAAGCACCGGCCACCGGCCTGAATTCCGGCCACCCTCGCGAAAGCGGGGGTGGCCGGTTGTTTCTGGGGGCCGCGCTTGCGCCGTCGGCGGCGGCGGGGTTAGACTCGGCGCCTCACGGCAAGGGTGTGGTGCCACTCCATGCGATTCATGCGCTGCTCGGGGATTCTTGTCTTTCTGCTCGCCGTACGGGTGCCCGGGCCGCTCCCCGCGGCCCCAGGACCCGGTTCGGCGCCCGCGCCCCCTCCCGCCGCGGCGCCCGAACCGCCGTCCGCGCAATATTCCGCCGCCGAGATCCTGCGCCGCGCGGAGGAGATTCGCAGCCCGGAGAGCGACTACGTGGTGGAATTCACCCTGCAGGCGATCAATCCCACCTCCGTCTGGAAGGAACGCAAGTCGCGCTACACGATGATCGCGCACGGGAAGGACTATTCCCTGGTGATGATGCGGGAGCCCGCGCAGTTCTACCCGGGGACGCTTCTCATCATGCGGGGGCTGTACTGGTTCCTGCTGCCGAAGGCCGAAAGGCCGCTACAGCTCTCGGCTCAGAACGTGCTCGATGGAGACATTTCCAACGGGGACCTGGCGCGCGGGAACCTGGTGCGCAACTACACCGCGAGGCTGGACGGCGAGGAAAAGGTGGGAGGCGACCGCTGCTGGCGCCTCGAGCTGGCGCTGACCGGGTACGAAGCCAACTACCCCCGTATCCGTTGCTGGGTCGAGAAGGAGAATTTCCGGCCCCGGAAGTTCGAGTACTACGGCAAGACGGGCGCCCTGCTCAAGACCGCGCTTTACCAGGATTATGGGAAGACGAAGCTGGGAGTCCGGCCGGCGCGGATCGAGGTGACCTCGCCGGGACGCCCGGACGAAACGACCACCCTGCACTTTTCGGACGTTCGACCGCTCGAGCTGTCGCGCGTCAGTTTCACGACCGGGGGCCTCGTCGCCTTCAGGGACGCCGCGAAGAGCCTGCGGGGCGCGGACGGCACGCAGTCGAGCGTCGAGGATGTCATCGCGTCTCTTGACCGGGACGGGTCTTGATCCGCCTGGAGTCGGTCGGCAAGGTCTACGGATCGGGACCCGGACGGGCGATCGCCCTCGACGCGGTCTCGGTCAGCATCGAACCGGGCCAGTTCGTCGCGGTGGCCGGACCCTCCGGCAGCGGGAAGACGAGCCTCCTCAACCTGATCGGCGCCCTCGACGACCCGACCTCGGGGACGGTGTCGATCGACGGCAAGCGGCTGCGCGACCTCTCCGAGGACGAGCGGGCCGACCTCCGGCTGCGCACGGTCGGATTCATCTTCCAGCACTTCAACCTGATCCCGGTGCTGACCGCCGCGGAGAACGTCGAGCTCCCGCTCCTGTTCCGTCCGATCGGCGCCGCCGAGAGGCGCCGCCGGGTGGCCCGCGCCCTGGAAAGGGTCGGGCTGGGCGCCAAGCGGCAGCGCCACCCACGGGAGCTGAGCGGCGGCGAGCTGCAGCGCGTCGCCGTGGCCCGCGCGCTGGCGGGGGAGCCCGCGATCGTCCTTGCCGACGAGCCGACCGCCAACCTGGATCATGAGACCGGGGCGGCGGTGATCGGATTGATGCACGAGCTGAACCGGGAAAACCGGACCACGTTTCTCTACGCCAGCCACGACCCTGAGCTGATCCGGCTCGCGGATCGCGTCGTGCGGCTGCGTGACGGACGCCTCCTCGCGGAGGGCGCGTGATGCTGTTTCTGCGGCTGGCGCTCAGGAACGTCTTCCGCGACCGCGTCCGGACGGCGGTCGCGCTTCTCGCCATCGGCGTCGGCTGCGCCGCCCTGATCGTCAACGGCGGCGTCATCTACAACATCTTCGAGGAGCTGCGTGAGGACGCGATCCGCGGCCGGCACGCGCACCTGCAAATCTACAGGCGCGGCTACACCGACAACCATTTGAAGGACCCCGGCGCCTACCTGATCCCGCGGGCCGAGGCCGAGCGGATCCTGTCGCTGGTGCGGGCCCAGCCGCACGTGGAGAGGATCACGCGCCAGAGGGAGTTCTCCGGGATGATCTCCGCGGGCGATCGCTACGTCTCGTTCGTCGGGATCGGCGTCGATCCCGGGGAGGACGCCGAGTTCAGCCGGCACGCCGTGCTGCGCCGCGGCGAGCCGCTGTCTTCACAGGAACCCTACGGGATGCTGTGCGGTCTGGGGCTCGCCGAGCGGTTCGCGGGGGAACCCGGGCGAGTGGTCACGCTGATGACCAACACGGAGAGCGGCGCTCTCAACGCCGTGGACGTGAAGGTGCGCGGCATCTTCGAGGGGGGGATGAAGGCCTACGACGACTGGACGCTCAAGCTGCCGCTCCAGGCGGTGGAAGAGCTGCTGCTCGACGATCGGACGGAGAAAATCCTCGTTCTCCTGGACCATACGGAGGAGGTGCCCGAGGTCCAGCGCTCCCTGGAGGGGCTCTTCGCAACACAGGGGCTCGATCTCGAGACGCGGTCATGGCGCGATCTGGCGCTCTTCCATAACCAGGTGGTCGGGTTGTTCAACCGCGAGCTCGACGTGATCAAGCTGATCATCGCGACGATCGTGGTGCTCGGGATCGCCAACACCATCGGCATGTCGATCGTCGAGCGCCGGGTGGAACTCGCGACACTTCGGGCGCTGGGGATTCGTAGCGGGGCGATCGCCAGGCTGCTGTTCACCGAGGCCCTGCTCACGGGCCTGATGGGGGGCGTGCTCGGCGTTGCGCTGGGATGCGCCATCGCCTGGGTCGTGAGCGCCATCGGCATCACGTTCCCCTCGCCTCCCGGCGCGACGCGGCCGTTCGTCGGTGGGGTCGATGTCGTGCCCGGCATTGTGGTGTTCGCGTTCCTGCTGTCGGTCGGCGCGACGCTCCTGGCGGCGATCCTGCCCATCCTGAAGGCCCGGCGCTGGTCGATCGCCCATGTGCTGCGCGGCGCCTGAACCGCCCGCCCCGCCGTTGCCCCTCACCCCGGCTTCTTGAGAACGGCCAGCCGGTAGGTCCGCAGAACCGGAACCCTGCCGAGCAGGTCGCAGAATCCCTCCGACCAGGGGGCGATGAGCCGCGCCAGCGGCGGCAGCAGAACGTGCGTGCTCGATTCGATCCTGAGCCCTGGAAAGATGGCCCGGAGGGAGCGCAGCCCCACCGCGACCCGGCCGCGTGGCGGCAGGCGCGGGAACCGGAGATCGAGCGAGACGATCTGCCCGCCCGGACGAAGGACGCGCAGCATCTCGCGGCCGAGGGCCTGTCTCCTGGCGCCGTCCGGGACGGAAGAGAGCATCATGTACTGCGCCACGATGTCGAAGGCGCCGTCCTTGAACGGCAGCCGGATCCCGTCGGCGCAGACGACCGCCATCCCCGGGCGCGCCGGCCTCGGGCCGGACAGCGCCCCGAGAAGCAGATCGACGCCGACGACCCGCCCGAGACCCCCTTCCTCCAGGGCGATGCGGGCGAGCTCCTCGCCCGGGCCGCACCCCACTTCCAGGTAGTTCCTCGCGGACGTCGCGCGACAGATCCGCCGGACGGCCCCCAGGATGGCCGCGTGACGCCTTGCGGCGATGAACCGGTTCCCCGGGCGGGAGGGGTCGTGGCGCTCGCTGAAATCGGCCGAGCCATAGAACTCCCGCAGCCGATCGCGCTCGGAGAGAGAGCCGCGGGACCGGTCCGCGTCCCCGGCCGGACGATCGTCCCCGTCCCGGCGATGACCTCCGGCCGTCATGGTCCGGGGAGGGCGCCGCCGCCCGGAACCGGGGAGAGCGTCTGCACGGGGCTGTAGGGTCCCCGGTAGACTTTCCGCCACCAGGAGCCGCCGGTGTTCCGCTCGGCGTACCCGGTGAAGGAATACTCGTAGAGGCTCGAGCGGATGTAGCGGGGCGGCCCCTCGGGGAACGGGTCCGTGTCGAGAAGCGCCAGGACGTCGGGCGATCCTTGAAGCAGCCTCACCAGGAAGGCCTGGAACCAGGGCGAGCCGCGCTGGTTGCCGAGGGCCGCGAACCACATCTGCCAGTCGAGACGGGGCATGTGGGGCGCCACGAACGGGGGCGTGTGGTTTACCTCCCCCGGCTTCCACTTGAACTCGTAGGCTTTCCAGGTGGCGCCGTCGTTGCTGCCTTCCACGATGATTTCCGGCCGCGTCGTGGTCATCACGGCGAACAACCCGTAGCCGTTGGCGATCCGCAGGGGCGAGAGGGCCTCGACAAGTTCCACCACCGGGGCGGGCCAGGGAATCCGCCAGCGGAATCTCATGCTCATCTCGAACGAGGTGGCCACGACCAGGACAGCGACCAGCGGCGCCGTGATCCAGAGCGGCCAGCGCCGCGGCCGCGCGGCGGGCCTCCCGCCAAGCCACCGGGCCGGCCAGACCGAATCGTCAAGCGCCGCGAGGCACAGCACGATCGTCAATAGATTGAAGAACCCGTAGTTTCCGGTCGCGGCGATGAGCGCCTGCAGGAACAGGATGAGGCCGCAACCGGCGTATCGCAGCCGGCGCGGCGTGAACAGCAGGAACGGAGCGCCCAGCTCGATGGCGAACATCGCGACTGCGGAGATCGACTGGAACCAGGCTGGCAGCTGCTGCATGTACCAGGCCGTCCAGGGAGGCAGCGGCTGCGTCTGGTAGTGATAGTCGAGGGCCGTCAGGTTGCGCCATGTCGGGTCTCCGCTCGTGAGCTTGACCATCCCCGAGGAGAACATCAGGCGGAAGAGCAGCCAGCGCACGAGCCAGAGGACGGCGCGCGGGGCGGGGGAGGGGCAGGGGATCCGGCACCTCGGGCGCCAGGGCGCCGCGAGAATCGCCAGGAACCCCGCCTCGAGGAGCAGGATGTCCCACTGGAAGTTCAGGAACGTGCGGCAGGCGACACTGAGCGACAGGTAGAAGACCCAGCAGAGCGCCAGGCACGGGCCCACCGCCAGGCCGGCGATCGCCAGGAGCGACAGCGCCGCGCCGCCCCAGCAGAGGAGCCGCAGGGCGCCGTCGCTCGCGTCCAGCCAGCAGAGTGTCGGCAGCAGCCAGAACCGCTCGGCGCCGTACCGCGCGCCGACCGCATCGAGAAAAGACGCGGCGGGAAGTATCCCGTTCCGCCCCGCCAGCCCGATGACCTGCGCACCCAGCGAGACGAAGGCCGCGAGGTAGACCACGCCCACGCCCCGGCCCAGAAGACACGAGGCGATTCGGTAGGTGGGGGGCTCGGGATGGTCCCCCCAGAGGAGGCGCGTGACCCGGGAGAAGGCCTTCCTATGCGACGCGACCAGCCGGTAGGCGGCCTCGCTCGCGGCGGCGAAGCCGGGGACATGCCGGTAGAGCCGGAGGAGAAGGCCCCCCGACGGCGCCAGAGCGAGTGCGCGGAAAATCCCGGCGGTCCCCGCGTGCGCCTTGCCGTCAGCGTCGATGAACTGGATCGACCGGGCGAAGGCCTCGGGAGGGATTTCCGGGAAGCGGCCCCCGGCCTCCTGCGACGGGGCGTAGTCGATCCGGTCGCCGATCCGGCCCTGGAGCCTGCGCACCCAGAAACGGCAGAACCCGCAGTCGCCATCGAAGAGGAGGAGAGGTTTCATGGGGCGGTCGGGCGCGCGGCTGAGGCCAGAATCGATACCCCTCCGAGGATGTCCAGCGCACGGACGGACCGCGGATTGTATCGCCGGCGGCGGTCTGCGGGCAACGCCGGGTCCCGGGCAGCGGGGAAACCGCCGTATGGGGTGCCCGGCTCAACCGCGGCGTCCGCATGCTAGTATCCGCATTCGAGCCCGAAGTCGGGCCACCGAAGTCCG
Organism: Acidobacteriota bacterium; assembly: GCA_031370485.1. Taxonomy (GTDB): domain Bacteria; phylum Acidobacteriota; class Polarisedimenticolia; order Gp22-AA2; family Gp22-AA2; genus JANMQK01. The sequence continues at coordinate 7,334 of JANMQK010000289.1, forward strand.
GGCGAAAGCAGCCCCGAGGAGGAGGTTTTCATGGATCCCAACGTCAGCGCCTGGCTGGAGCTCGTCTTCCGCTGGGCCCACGTCGTCGCCGGAATCACCTGGATAGGGTTCCTGTACTTCTTCAACTTCGTGAACGGCCAGGTGGCCAAGACCTACGATGCCGACTCGAAGAGGAAGGTCGTGCCAGAGCTGATGCCCCGCACCCTGTACTGGTTCCGCTGGGGCGCGGCCTGGACCTGGGTCACGGGCATCCTGCTCGCCGGTCTCGTCTATTACATGTCTCCCAACCTCCTGCCCCCCGAGTCCTCCCTGTCGGTGGGGGCCGGGACGGCGATCTCGCTGGGCCTGATCGTCGTCGTCTTCTTCGTCTACGACGCGCTGTGGAAGGCCATGGCCGGCAAGGAGCAGGCGGGGGTGGCCGTGTCCTACGTTCTTCTCGCCATCCTGGTCTGGGCCATGTCCTGCGTCCTCGCGGGCCGCGCCGTCTTCATCCACGTGGGGATGCTGTTCGGCACGATCATGGCCATGAATGTCTGGATGAGGATCTGGCCGGCGCAGCGCCGGATCATCGCGGCGATCAAGGCCGGCGCCGCCCCCGCACCGGCCGATGCCGGGCTCGCCGGGCTGCGCTCGAAGCACAACACCTACATGTCGGTCCCGCTGGTCCTGACCATGGTGAGCAACCACTACCCGACGGTGTACGGCAGCGCGGGCGGCTGGGTGATCCTCCTCGTGATCGTGGCGGTCGGCTGGGGGCTGGCGAAGTGGCTTTACATGAAATCAGCGAGTCCGGCGACGACGAAATACTGACCGCGGCGCCAGGCGCGATCCGGCGGGACGTCGTCCGACAGGGAGTGAAGGTCAGGCGGAGCTATTCTCGGAAGGCAACGGCGGCTGGCCCTGACCGCGGACCTCTTCCTTGATCCGCTGGATGTGCCCGCGGCCGAGGCCCTTGACCTCGCAACCAAGCTCGAAGTAGCGCCGGATCCGCGCGTCGTCGAGGATGCCGAAACAGTCGACGATTGCCGCCTTGCGGCCGGTCATCGACAGCAGGTCCTCGGGGGCGATCTCCAGATACGGCGTGTGCCGGACGGCCAGCACCACCGCGTCGGCGGACTGCAGCGCCTTGCCGAGGTCCTGCTCGACGCGCAGGTCCTTGAGCCTCTCCTGGTTGCGGAAGAAACGGCCCCAGGAGTACCCGGGCCGGGGGTAGCTGTCCTGCGCCTCGAACTCCCACCAGTGAAGGACGTAAGGGTCGTGGACGGCAAGGTCCCCGCCCATCTCCGTGAGCTTGCGAACGATCAGCTCGGACCCGGAATAGCGGGTGTCGCCGACGTCCTCACGGTAGGCCGCGCCCAGGACGACGATGCGCGAGGCCGCGACCACTTTGCCCATGTTGCGCAGGGCGTCCCGCACCAGCTCGGCGACGTGCAGGGCGCGGGTGTCGTTGATGTCGATCGCGCGCGGCGTGATCTTGAACAGGTCGTCCTGGAACCCCATCAGGTGCCGGTACGCCCAGATGCCGAGGCCACCGTCCTTCGGCAGGCAATAGCCACCGATCCCCGGTCCCGGGAAGATGATGTTGCTGTGGGTCGGACGGACCTTGATGGCCTTGATCACCTTGGTCAGATCGACACCGCTCACCTCGCAGAAGCGGCTCCATTCGTCGAGGAATGCCAGGGAGGCCGCGCGGTACGAGTTCTCGATGATCTTGCAGGTCTCGCTCTCGATCGGCTGATCGAGGACCGTGAGCGGGAATTTCTCGACGTTCAGGACGCCGGACAGGAAGCGCACCACCCGCTCGCGGGCCTCGGCGTTGATCCCGCTGCAGACGCGCCAGAAGTCGCGGATGGAGCGGACGTACTCCCGCCCCGGCATCACGCGCTCGAACGAATGGGCGAGAAGCGGTGTTGCCTGGAGGCCCCGCTTCTCGAACTCGCGTTTCATGATCGGATGGGCGACATATTGTGTCGTCCCCGGAGCGACGGTCGTCTCGATGAGCACCAGGCAGGACGGCGGAATGAGGCGCCCGATCGACTCGAACGACTTCTCGAGGGCCGCCATGTCGGTGTGCCCCGTCGCGAGGTCACCCAGGCTCTCCTTGAGGAAGTCGCACTGGACGTCCACGACCACGACGTCGGCCAGCCGCAGGGCCTCCTCGGTGTAGGTGGCGGCCAGGGTCTTTTTCTCCCCGACCACGCGCGCGATCATCGGCTCGACCTCGGGATCCTCGGCCTTGACCGGGGAGACCCCCCGGTTGAGAAGCGGTATCTTCCAGTAGGATCGCGGGCTCGGACGCTGCATGCCGATAACGAACTTGCCCGGCTTCCCGGTCCGGCTGTCGACGCTGTCGGCGATGACCGCGGCCATGACGGCGCCCACGAACCCCACGCCCATGACCACGACGATTTCCCTGCCCATCGCCCGCTGCCCGGCGACGAGCGCCTCCAGGCGGACGAATTCCGCGCGGTAGTCTTCCGGCGCCGGCAGAGGAAAACGCTCGCCTTCCGGGCTCACCGAGTATTCCATTCGATCCTCCGGTCTGTCGCTGCTCGAAATGGGTAGCGGACGGCGCAGAAAGTAGGTCATTTGCCGCGCCGCGTCAACCTGAAAAGCGCCAACTCCTCCCCTCGGACGGGGGCGCCGCAGCCCGCAGGCGCGGCGCTCCCAGACAGGACTGGTGTGGACTCCGGGGCGGGCGGCGGCTGTAGTATATTCAGGCTCGCTGCGGGAATTGCTCAAACGGCCTTTCTAGAGCGTTGTTCGGGCTGGTGGCCGCCGGCGTGCCGCCCGCGGCGCCGGGTCCTCACAGGGGCGGGAGAATGGCGATGGGACCACTCGAGGGCAAGCGGGCCCTGGCCTGCGGCAGCACCCGCGGAATCGGGAGAGCGTGCGCGTTGGAGTTCGCGAGGCTCGGGGCCGCCGTCACGGTCATGGCGCGCGACGAGCAGGCCCTGCGCGCGGTGCGCGACGAGGTGGCCGCCGAGGCGTCCCGGGCGGGCCACGCCGCGACGGCCGGCCGTCATGACTTCCTGCGGGCCGATTTCAGCGACCCGGAGTCGGTGCGGGAGGCGGTGGCGCATCATCTTAATACTGCCGGCCCCTGCGAGATCCTGCTCAACAACACCGGCGGCCCTCCGGCCGGCGCTATCATCGCCGCCGGGCCGTCCGCCTTCCTCGAGGCCTTCTCCGCGCATCTGATCTGCAACCAGATCCTGGCGCAGGCCGTGGTGCCCGGGATGAAGGCCGCCCGATACGGGCGGATCATCAACATCGTCTCCACCTCGGTCCGCCAGCCGCTCAAGGGGCTGGGCGTGTCGAACACCGTCCGGGCCGCGGTCGCGGGATGGGCGAAGACCCTGGCGGGGGAGCTGGCCCCCTTCGGCATCACCGTGAACAACATCCTGCCGGGGGCGACCGGGACCGACCGCCTCCGCTCGCTCATCCGGTCCAGGGCGAAAGAGACGGGGGTCCCCGAGACCGAGGTCGAGAGCGAAATGCTCAGGGAGATTCCGATGGGACGCTTCGCCCGGCCGGAGGAGATCGCCGCCGCGGCCGGGTTTCTGGCCGGGCCCGGCGCGGGCTATATCACGGGAACCAGCCTGCCCGTGGACGGCGGCCGGATATCCTCCCTGTGAGCGCTCCTTCGCGGATCCTCCATTACATCGGCGGCGAGCTGGTAGAGCCGATCTCCGGTCGTTACCTGGACAACATCGAGCCCGCCACGGGCGCGGTCTACTCGCAGGTCCCCGACGGCGACGCGCAGGACGTCGAGCGGGCGGTCGACGCCGCACGGGAGGCGTTCCCCGCCTGGTCGCGGACTCCCGCGGACAAGCGCTCGCAGGCCCTCCTCCGGCTCGCCGATCGGGTCGAGGCGAACCTCGAGGCCCTGGCTCGCGCCGAAAGCGTCGACACGGGAAAGCCGATCCGCCTGGCGCGGTCGCTCGACATCCCGCGGGCGATCAGCAATCTCAGATTTTTTGCGACCGCGGTGCTGCATTTTCGATCGGAGTCGCACGCCACCGATCACCTGGCGATCAACTACACGTTGCGGCGCCCGCGGGGTGTCGCGGGGCTGATCTCTCCCTGGAACCTGCCGCTTTATCTATTGACCTGGAAGGTGGCGCCGGCCCTCGCCACCGGGAACACGGTGGTCGCCAAGCCATCGGAGCTGACGCCGATGACGGCGTATCTCCTGTCCGAACTCTGCCGGGAGGCCGGGATGCCGCCCGGCGTGCTGAACATCGTCCATGGCCGCGGCGTCGCGGCGGGCGCCCCGATCGTCCGGCACCCGGCGATCGGCACGCTGTCCTTCACCGGGGGTACCTCTACCGGGGCCGAGATCGCGCGCGGCGCGGCGCCGCTGTTCAAGAAGGTCGCCCTGGAGCTCGGAGGGAAGAACCCGAACATCCTTTTCGCCGATGCCGACATGGACGAAGCGGTGCGGACCGCCCTGCGGGCCGCCTTCACCAACCAGGGGCAGCTCTGCCTGAGCGGCTCGCGCATTTTCGTCGAGGAGAAAGCCTCCGCGGCCTTCGTCGAGCGTTTCGTGACCGAGACGCGCCGCCTCAAAGTCGGAGACCCCCTCGAGGAGCAGACCGACCAGGGCGCGCTGGTCTCCCGGGCCCATTACGACAAGGTCATGGGGTACATCGATCTGGCCCGCGAGGAAGGTGGCCGCATCCTGTGCGGGGGAGGTCCGCCGCAGGCGCCGGTGAGCGCCAGGTGCCGCGGCGGTTCCTATATCGAGCCGACCGTCATCACCGGCCTTCCTGCCGAGTCCCGGGTGAACCGGGAGGAGATCTTCGGGCCGGTCGTGACGATCGTCCCCTTCAAGGACGAGGATCAGGTGGTGGCCTGGGCCAATGGCACGGAGTACGGCCTGTCCGCCTCGCTCTGGACCCGGAACCTGCCCCGCGCTCACCGCCTGGCCGAGCGGCTCGCCGCCGGCACGGTCTGGATCAACTGCTGGCTTGTCCGGGACCTGCGTGTTCCCTTCGGGGGCATGAAAAACAGCGGCGTCGGCCGCGAGGGAGGGGAGGAGGCATTGCGCTTTTTCACCGAGCCGAAAAACGTCTGCATCCGCGTCCCTCTCGATCCCTCGGAGTCGTGACATGAAACGCCGCAACCCGGCCGCGAAAAAAGGGGCGTCATCGAAAGGATCGCGCGGGCGCGGAGCCCGGGCGGCCATCGTCAGCCCCCGTGCCCCCGAGCCGGTGGGCGCCTATCCGCACGCGCGGCGGGCGGGGAACCTGCTCTACCTCTCCGGGATCGGCCCGCGCGCGCGTGGATCGCGCGAGATTCCGGGAGTCACGCTTGACGGGCGGGGGCGGATCCTCGCGCACGACATCGAGGCCCAGTGCCATTCGGTATTCCGCAACGTGCGGGCGGTTCTCGAGGACGCGGGGTCGAGCTGGGACCGGATCGTCGACGTGACGGTCTTCCTGACCAACATGAAGGAAGACTTCCCGGCGTTCAATCGAGTCTACGCGGAGTATTTTCCCGCCGACAGGCCGGCGCGGACGACGGTCGAGGTGGGAAGTCTCCCGACTCCCATAGCGATTGAGCTGAAGGTAATCGCGACGATCGACTGAGTCGTCGGGATCCTCTAGCCCAGATCCCGCAGGATGGCCCGCACCGGGCTGGCGTCGAACCCCACCAGTCGCAGCGGCAGGGCGATCAGTTCGAAAACCCCCTCGGGCACTCCGTCCAGCACAACTCCCTCCAGGATCGCCATGTCGTGCCGCAGGCACGCGGCGTGGGCCGGAAGATCCTTCGAGGCGAATGGGTCGAGGCTCGGCGTGTCGATCCCGACAAGCCGGACACCCTGCTGGTGCAGGTGATCGACCAGCTCCGGGGAAAGCGCCGCGAAGTCCTTGTTCCACTTCGTGGCATCGGGAAAGGTGCCGGTGGCGATGAGGACCCTCGGGGCCTGGCGCCGGCCCTCCAGCGCCGAAGGCCGGACCAGTGCGCCACGGGCGGACGGAACCCGGACCACCTCGCAGGCGCCGAGATAGAGATCGAGGCTTCGAAGGTCGATCGAAGGCGCGCCAGCGCCGTAGTGACTCGGGGCGTCGGCGTGAGCTCCCAGGTGGACCGTGGCGCGCAAGGTCGAGAGGGTCAGGTTCGCGCCGGCCTCGAGGTCGAGAAGGATCTCCCGCGACGGAGGCGTGTCACCGGGCCAGACGTCGAGGGAGGGTGTAATGGGGGGGCTGATGTCGTAAATCATGGCCGGAACCCTACCACAGTCCGCCGCCGGGCGAGGGGCCGGGCGGCCTCTCAGGGACAGGGAATGGGCGACAGGCGGGTCGCGCCGTTACTCCGAAAGCCGAGGGGATCGAGCGCGCCGGGGGTGATGCTGCTGTGCCCGACGAGGTAGTAATAGGCCTGTCCGACGGGTCGGTTGCCGGGGTCGGGGGCCGAGGCGACCGGGGATCCGACCGCGGGCTGCGGGATGTCGGACTGCA
>JANMQK010000284.1:0-2511 GCA_031370485.1 Acidobacteriota bacterium
TGCGCTCGTCCCCCCCCTCGATGAGAAGGCCCACCGCCAGCCCGGCAACCGGGTTGCCGTCCCCGATCAACCTGACGCGAATATCGCTGCCGACCTGAAGGGATGCCGGGTCGCCGAGCGGAACGATCTCAAGCCCCATCCCGACGGGGGTCTGCCACGACCGGTCCCCGCTTACTTTGCCCACGGTGACGAATGTCTTCGCGTGCTTGGTATACGTCTCCTTCCACGCGTGGCGCCCTTTCTGGGCGGCCCATGCAGTACGGAGGTCCTCCGTCGCGCCGATTTCGTCGAGATACTCCGCCACCTGATCGTCCGTCAGATCGATCGGCCTGGGCTTGAGCTCGACCCAGACAGTGGCAAGCCCGGCGCGCGGAAATGACTGCGTCAACGCCAGCGACCTGTCCGCAGCCTTCACGGTGGCCGTCTTCTCTTTGACCCCTCCCAGCCGGCAGGAGGCCTCCTGGACACGGTCGGCCCCTATGGGGCTTTCGAGTCCCGGGAATCCCATGCCGCTCGTGAGGTCGATTCTCATCGTCTGACCGACCTTCGCCTCGAAGGCCGACGGGATGAGCCAGGTGTCGTGCGCCGAGGCCGCCCCGATGCTGCCGAAGCCGGCGACGGCAAGCGCCAGAAAGGTTCGCAGCATGTTCAACCTCTACAGTGTCCGGAGAAACGCCACGAGATCTTTCTTCTCCTGGTCGACCAGCTTCACGCCCAGGACAAGGTTGAAGAACTCCACGGTGTCGTCGAGCGTCAGCAGCCGATCGTCGTGCAGGTAGGGGGGCGAGTCCTTGATGCCGCGGAGCGGAAACGTCTTGATCGGTCCGTCGGCGGACGCCATGCGGCCGTTGATCATGACTTCCTTGAAGAAGCGCTCGACCCTGAGGTTATGCATCGAGTTGTCGGTGTAGTAGGGTGGCGTGTGGCATGCGGCGCACTGCGCCTTGCCGAAGAAGACCTCCTGGCCGCGCTTCTCGCTGTCGGTGGCCTTGGCGGGGTCGAGCTTGCCGAGGAGGTTGAGTTTCGGCGCCGGCGGGAAATCGAAGAGAGCCTGCATCTCGGCCATGAAGTGCACCTGGCTGCCGCGCTCGAGGATGTTGACGCCCTTCCGCTGCGCCTGCTCGGGGTCGCCGTCGAAATAGGCTGCCCGCTGCTCGAACTCCGTGAAGTCCTCGACACTCTTCATCGCGCGCTGCGAGCCGAAGAGGCGCTGGATGTTCACACCCCGAAGCGACGGCGTGTCGATGCGATGCCGGTGCTCGTTCGGACGGATGTCGCCGACAGTGTGCGTCGCCGCGTTCGTGTGCCCGTTGGCGTGGCAGTCGAGGCACGCGACGCCCTGGTGGGCCGCGAGGGTGCGGCGATCCCCGGTGGCATTGAACTGGGCCTGAGGGAACGGGGTGACCAGCAGCCGCATGCCTTCGAGCTGCTTCGGATTCAGGATGTCCTTGAACAGCTCGGTGAAATTCGCCAGCGTCACGAGCTGCCCCTTCGACACGTCGCCCAGGTCCGGCCGCGTCGTCAGGTAGATCGGCGCCGGGAACTCGGGGAGGAGATGCTGCGGAAAATCGTAATCGAGGTCGAACCGCGTCAGGTCACGCCCGGTCTGTTTCTTGACCTCGTCGATCTCCGGCTGGGGGAAGACCATGCCGCCCGCTTCATGGTGCGGATGTGGCAGGGGGTAGAAGCCCGAAGGCCACAGGTTCTTGCTCCTGATGTCCTCCGGCGTCATGGCGGCAAGTTTCTCCCACGTCGTGTCCTTCGGGAGCTTCACCCGCACGCCCCCCTGCACAGGCTTGCCCTTGGACATCGTGACGCCCGCCGCTGGCCGGTCCGCCATGTCGTAGCGCTCCTGAACCAGCGTCTGATGCCGCTTGGCAAACGATGGCTTCTCCTGCTGCAGCCGCGAGACGAGCGCCTGGAAATCCTCAGCGGCGGCGATCATCACCGCGCCCCCGGCAAGGAGCGCGGCTGCCAATACAGTCCAGGTCCTACGGATGCCGATGCGGGTCTTCATGGCCGATCCTCCATGTTCGTCGTTGCGGTACATAGGCATATTACCGGATTGGCCTCAAGATGCACCCTTTCAAGATTGGCCGCAAGAATGTCAGAACCCTGAGATTGAAGCCGCCCTGGAAGGATGTGAGGGGGACGTTCGCCTGTCCCGACGCCACGGTCAAGGATGCGATTGCCCGCGGGGCAATAGCGGAACGATCGCCTACTCCGGGCAGGCGGAGGCCGGGTCGTGAGCATGGGCAGGAGGCGCGGCAGGAGCCGCCGATCGGCGGACCGCGGGAGAAGACGAGCCGAGCTGCGCGACGAGGTCGCCCCCCAGGAAGGAATCCCGGACCACCTTGATCGGGTGGACGACCGGGAGGCCGGCGCCCTGCTCGATCTGGATCTTGCAGGTGCCGCAACCGGTGGCGACGACGGCGGCACCGGTGCGCTCGAGGCTGTCGAAGAGGGGGCGGCCCATCCGCATCGACTGGTCGAAGTGGGCCTCCTTCATGC
>JANMQK010000285.1:0-13096 GCA_031370485.1 Acidobacteriota bacterium
TTTTTGGGAAGGGGGTGCGATGCCCCCGCTGCCCCGCAACTGTGAGCGGTAGCGAAAACCGGTGAATCCCACTGGGGACCTCGGGTCCCTGGGAAGGGCCGGCCAGTAGAGAGCCGCAAGCCAGGACACCAGCCCGCGACATCGCTTCGTGACGGTCCTTTCGCGGGAAAGGCTCCTCGAGCACGCCCCGACGGCGCCTCGCTTCCGCGAAGTCGGGGTGTTGGTATTTTTGCCCCGGCCCGTCGCGAGGCTGTTCGCCTCGAGGGGGGTCGTCATGAAGTCCGGGCAGTTCACCCGCCGTACGATCGGCGCGGCTCCTATCGCCGTTCGCGGTTCGCTCGCCGCTGCTTCCATCCTGTCCCTCGCCCTCGGACTGGCGCCGCCCGCGTTCGCGCAGGCCACCACGAACTGTTTCGCCGACCGCGTCGTCTCGTTCACCATCGGCACGGTGAGCGCGCCGCCGGCGTTCAACTCCTGGCAGCCGGGGATCGTCCTCGGCCCGCCCGGGAGCGCCACCCCCACGACCGGCACAACCTCGGTCATGTCGCTGGGGCGCGGGGGGGAGATCGTCCTCGAGTTCACCGACAACGAGATCATCGACGGGCCGGGACCGGACTTCATCCTGTTCGAGAACCCGTTTTTCTGCACGGCGCCGCCGCAGAGCGCGGTGGACGGCTTCAGTGTTTTTGCCGAGCCGGGAATCGTCGCGGTGAGCGAGGACGGGGTCGAGTTCCGCACCTTCCCCTACAACAGCGCGGCGCTCTCGCAGGTGGTATCGCAGTGCAGCGACAAGGCGCTCATCCAGAGTCTCGTCGGTCTGATGGGGATCACCCCTAATTTCACCGGCAACTACACCCTTCCCGACGACCCGCTGGCCTACGACGCCGCGGCCCCCGGAGGGGTCTCGGGGCACGGGGGGGACGCCTTCGACCTCGCGACGGTCGGATTGCAGCGCGCCCGCTTCGTGCGCATCACCGACCCGAACCTGTCGATCAGCCTGCCCGGGTCGGCGGAGGGGCTCGACCTCGACGCCGCCGTGGCGCTCCACTCCATCCCCCGGCTCGGGCCGGGCCAAATTGACACGGACATGGACGGCCTGTCGGACGAGGCGGAGGCCTTCCTCTACCACACCAACCCCCTCGACCCCGACACCGACGGCGACGGGGTCACGGACGGCCAGGAGGCGGCGACATGCCGTGATCCGCGCGTCCCAGGTACCGAGCCGTTCTTTCTCCCGGTCCTGGGACTCGAGGTCTACCAGGCCTCGCCGACCCTCCTGCGCTGGAACTTCCTCGGAGCGGGAATCACCTACGACGCCGTTCGCGGCGGGATCGCGGCGCTGCGCTCGATCGGCGGGATGACCGACCTCGGTGTCGTCACCTGTCTCGAGAACGACTCGACCGACCTGACGACGCGCGGCCTCGCGGATGCTGCGGTGCCGCTCACCGGGCAGTCGTTTTTCTACCTGGTCCGGCAGACCCCCCGCGGGAGCGGCCTGGGCTACGGCGCCTCGACCGCGCACGAGCCGCGCACCCCGGCCTCCGGGGACTGCCTGTGAGCCGGGACGCAGGCCGGCCCGCCCGCGGCCCGCGGCCGCCTGTCCGGCCGGCGATCGTCATTCTCTCGCTCGTCCTTCCCGCCCTGGCGTCCCGGGCGGCTGCCGCGGACCAGGAGCCGCGGGTGCCGGTCGAGACGGTCACGGTGCGGGGAGAGGCCGAGGGAGGGGCCGCCCTCGATCCGACCGCGTTCGCCACCGTGATCCGGGCCGAGGATTTCGCCGGGAGGGTCACCTCACTGGGCGAGCTGCTGCGGCAGACGGTCGGGGTCCAGGTGAGAAGTCTAGGGGGAGAGTTCGCGACCGTCTCGATCAGAGGCTCGACGGCCGAGCAGGTGGTGGTCTATCTCGATGGCGTGCCGCTCAACCGGGCGCTCGGCGGGGCGGTCAACCTGGCCGACCTCCCTCTCGGGCAGATCGAGTCGATCGAGATCTACCGCGGCTTCACGCCGAGTTCCCTGTCCGAGGCCTCGATCGGCGGCGCCGTGCTGATCCACACCCGACGGCCGGACGGAAGAAGGGCGGGCGCCGCGTCGGCATCGTTCGGGTCTTTCGAGACGGGCGAGCTGTCCGGGTCGTTCTCCGGCTCTCGGGGCCGCGCCGATTACCGGGCGGGTCTCGATGCCGCGGCGAGCGGTGGCGACTTCCGCTACCTGGACGACAACGGCACCGACTTCACGACCGACGACGACGAGACGGTCCGCCGGGTGAACAACGGCTTCCACCGCCTTCACCTGTCGGGCGGCGCCGTGGTGCGGGCCGGCGAGCGGACCCGTTTCGAGGTCAGCGCCGACGTCCTGCGGCGCGACCAGGGCGTGCCCGGGATCGGGGCGATCTCCTCCCCGACCGCCCGCTTCGACATGACACGGGAGATCCTTCGTTCCTCCATCGAAGCCCCGGGGTTGCTCGACGGCCGGCTGCTCGTCCGCGGCGCATTCGACGTCACGCGCTACGCGGAGTCCTACGACAACCGCGAAGGGCCGGTCTTCACGACCCGCACCGACAACCGGATCGGCTCTTTCGGCCAGGAGGCCGGCTTCGTCTTCGTCCCGACCCGCCGCCAGGCGATCTCGTTCCTGGCGGCGCACCGCAGGGAGACGGCCGATCTCGCAGAGCTTCTCGTCGAACCGTCCGACCGCGGATCGGCGGCGCGCGACAGCATCGTGCTGACGCTCGAGGATCAGGTCTCGTTCGCTTCCGGGCGGGTCCTTCTGAACCCGTCGCTGCGCCGCGAAATCTACACGAGCACTTTCCGGCCCGGCCCGGCCGCCGGCCTCGTGCCTCTCCCCCCCGCCGCGGAGGAAAGCGAAGTCACCGGCAAGATCGGGTTCCGGGTACGCGCCGGCGAGCGTCTGACCGTGAAGGGAAACGCCGGCCGTTTCGTGCGGGTCCCCGATTTCATCGAAATTTTCGGCAACCGCGGCTCCGTTCGTGGCAACCCGGCCCTCCTCCCCGAGCGCGGCACGAGCGCCGACATCGGGATTGCGTTCTCGCGGCGCGCCGGGCCGCTCCTGAGGCAACTGAAGGTGGAAGGGACCCTGTTTGAGACGCGCGCGGACGACCTGGTCGTCTACCAGTCGGTGGCGCAGGGTATCGTCGTCACGCAGAACTATGGCCGCGCCCGTGTGCGCGGGGCCGAGCTGAGTCTTTCTTTCGCCGCCGGTCCGCGCTTCAGCGGCAGCCTGAACGCCACGCGCCAGCGGGCCGTCAACATCAGCGGCGACCCGAACGACGGGAGGCTTCTCCCCGGCCGGACGTCGGACGAGGTGAGCGCGAGCGCCGCGGTCGCGCTCGGCGGCGGGCGGCTTTTCTACGAGTTCACCTACGTCGGGCGGAACTATGTGGACGTCCAGAACACCCCGAGCGCGGCGCTGCCGGCGCGCTACCTGCACGACATCGGGTACCACCTGCGATTGCGGCGGGGCCTCACCCTGACCGCGGAGATCGACAACCTGACGGGACGACGCACGCTCGACGTGGCGCGGTTCCCGCTGCCCGGCCGCAGTTTTTCCGGGAGGCTCGCGTGGGAATTCTGATGCGCGGGGCGCTTGCCGCCCTTCTCGTCGCGCTCGGCTGCCTGTGCTGCGGGCCGGCCGCGGGCGGGCGGGGGTCACGAGAGCCGCCTGGTCCCGGGCGCCGTCTCGACCCGATCTATGACGTCGCCGTCAGCTACCCCGGCGTCGTGATCATCATCGGCGGATTGTCCTACCAGGGGCTCGATTTCGACCTGGAAATCACATTTGACGACGAGACCCTGCGCGACGCCGACCCGGCCTACCGCGCCGAGGCGCGTGTCGTGTCGGTGATGGCGGGAGGGGTGGCGCAGGAATACGAGGTGCAGGGACCGCTGGTCATCCAGGGAAGCCTTGCAGGCGACGACTTTTCAACCGGGCTTTTCGGCCCGATCCGGATCGCCACTTCGACGCTCCTCCTGGACTTGTCCGGAACGCTTGAGGATTCCGCGCGCCGCGTGACCGGGGCGGCGTCCCTTTTCGGCACCACCGCTCCCGGCTCGTTCCACGCGGTCAAGCGGCGGCGATACCTCGTCGCCGGAACCGACCGGCAGGTGATCGGCAAGGTCTCGGTCGTGAGCGTCCGTTACGACACGCTCTTCACCGTCGCCGACGACCTCGAGTTGATCAGCAGCGACCCGGTGGCCCGTGTCGAGGACGGGCGCCCGTTCATCGTCAACCGCTTCTCCTTCGACAACCTGCAGGGGCTCGACCCCCGGGCATCGTTCGCGACCGCTTTCCAGTACTCGGTCGGGAACGGCGCGAACCCGCACGACGTGGTGGTCCTCCCTCCGGAGGAGATCCCGGGCGCCCCGGAGGGCTCGATCGGGGAGGCCTTCGTCACGCGCTACGAGCCCCCCTACAACGACGTGGCGGTCCTGGATCTGAAGGACGGGATGCTGCTCGACAGAATCGATCTCACGCCGTTCGCCCGGAACCCCGATCACCTCCCCCGCGCCGATCAGGCGCTGCTGCACGACGGGCTGCTGTACGTGACCATGCAAGACGCCAATCGCAATTTCACCCTGTTCATGAACGGCCGCGTCCTGGTGATCGACCCGGTCGCCCGCAGGGTCATCGACATCATCGAGTTGGAGGGCCAGAATCCCTTCGAGGCGCTGACCTTCTCCCGGGAGACCAGCCTCATCTACGTCGGCCTGGCGGGGATCTTCGTGCCGCAGTCGCTGACTGGCGGGATCGAGACCATCGACCCCGCGACCCGCCGCGCGAATCTCTTGGTGGACGACGACGCGCTGGGCGGCAACGTGGGGGCGGTGACCTTGGCCTCCGCCTCGCGCGGGTACTGTGTCGTCACCGATGCTTCGTTCCGCAACTATGTCAAGGCGTTCGACCCGGTCAGCGGTGAAGTCCTCGGGACGATCTTCGAAAGCCCCAGCCAGATCGCCTCCCTCGAGGCCGATGGCGACGGCTACCTGCTGGTGGGGCTGAACGACTTCTTCTCACCCGGCATCCTCGTGTTCGACGTCGGTACCGGCAAGGTCGTCGCTTCTCTACCGGCGAGGTTGCCTCCCTTCTCTCTGGCCATTCTCACAAGGAGTCTTCGATGAGACGCACGAACAGCACGACGGCAGCGATTTCCGCGATCCTCCTGGCCTCCTGGACCCTGTCGGCCGCCGCCTGGGCCGTCCCGACGGCCTCCGGGCCCGACGCCGGGAAACCCCGGCCGCGCCGGGCCGGGGTGGTCGAGAGATTCGGCGTCAACCCGCTTTCGGGCCGGAACTGGAATCCCTTCTTTGGCGAGGGAGAGGTCGCGGCGCGCTTCACCTACATTGCCGCGGAGCCGCCGCACTTCCCCGGCGACCGCCGGGGGTCTCTGAGGGTGCTCTACGACACGACGGTCCCGACCGCGCGCATCTCGACCCCGATCAGAGATGTCCTGTCGGCGAACGAGGACTTCGGCTTCGGCGCAATCCTGACCATCCGGTCGTCGGGGTTCGCGGCCAGCCCGGACGGCTTCTCGCAGATCGCCTTCGGGCTCTGGAACGCCCGGACGACCGGCCTCGGGCGCACGGCGTTCCCGTCCGACTCCTACGACCTGCTGGAGTTCGATTATTTCGCGAACGTCACGGAATTCGGCGGGCCGTTTCTCTCCCCCACCGTGCTGGGCGGGAACTCCGGTGACAATGCGTTCAACAACATCGCGTTCCAATCGGTCGAGCTGAGCCTGCCGCTCGACGAGCCGCTCCTCTGCGAGTTCCGCCACGACGCCGCCACCCGCCGCCTGGCGCTCAGGGTGAGCCGCCACCTGCGTGGCGGGAGGTTCACCCCGATCCCAGGCGCCGAGGCCACGGTCGATCTGTCACGTCTGAGCCCGGGATTCCTGGTGGACGTCGCCGGCATCGCCGGGTACTTCGAAGGGTTCCCGTCGCTGCACGCAGAGGTCGACTACGACCTCCTTTACGTCGGCCACCTGCCGGAGCCGTTCCGCATTGTGCGGGCCCGGACTCGCGCCGGGAGGTGACGGGCCGCGGGAACCGGCCCGCGCGCTATTTCTTCGTCGGTTCGGCCGGCTTGGCCTCCGCCGCCGGCTTGGCAGGCGGGATCATCGCCTCGATGTTGAGAAGGATGTCGACGTCGTTCCCGAGGACGTAGCCGCCACCCTCGAGCACCTTGTTCCAGGCGACACCGAAATCCTGGCGGTTGATCTTTGTCCGCGCCTCGAAGCCGGCCCGGCGGCCGCCCCATGCGTCGGGCCCGACGCCGAGGAAATCGACGTCCAGGGTCACCGGCTTGCTGACGCCGTGCATCGTCAGCGTCCCCATGATCTGGGCCTTCTTGGGGCCGAGCGCTTTCACCCCGGACGACTTGAACGTAATGTCCGGGTATTTCGCCACATCGAAGAAATCGGGCGACTTGAGATGCTTGTCGCGGTCGGCCTCATGGGTGTCGATACTCGCGGCGTCGATTTTCACTTCGACCGAGCCGGTCGAGAGATCCTTCGGGTCGAACGCCACGCTCCCTTCGCACGAGTCGAAGCGCCCCGGCACCTTGCTGAAGAAGTGGGCGATCGAGAACCCCAGATTGCTGTGGGCAGGGTCGATCTTGTAGGTCTCGGGTGCGGCCATGGCGGAAGACAGGGCCATGAGACAGGCCGCGACGACGACGCAGGCCGTGCCGATGGCCCGCAACGTGACGTTTCTCGGGAACAGCAGCGCGTGATGCATCTTGGAAACCCTCCTCGAGTGTCTTGATCAGTTGAACGAACCTCGAACGCGGTCCGAAGGCGGGTAGGGTACCGCTCCTCGCTCCTTAGGGCAACACCCACCGGGCCAACCACAGCGCCCGGGGGCGCCGTTGAGATTCAGGGGACGACGAAACGATGCGATAATGCGCGCGGGCGATGTCTTCATCGTGGAGGGAGCCATGATCGAGCGGACGCAGGGGATGAACGGGTGGGATGTCGTGACGAGGGGTCTCGCGCTGACCGCCTCGCTGGCCGCGCTCGGCGCCGGACCGGGGCACGCGGGGAGTGAGCCGCACCAAGCGCCCAACCCCGCCAGGATCGTGTCGCAGGTGAGCGCCGCGGTGGCCGCCGCGGCCAACAGCCGGGACGTGGCGCTGATCGGCAAGCACTTCGCCGAGGATGCCGTCCTCATGCCCCCCAACGCCGCGATCGTGCGCGGGCGCGCGGGGATCGAGGAGTTCTGGAAGGGACTCATCACCGGCGGGCTCGGCGAGGTCTTCATCGCTTCGATGGGGTCCGGCGCGTCGGGGGACGTGGGGTATGACGCCGGGACTTACCACATTTCCATGTCGCCCCCGGGCGCCGCGCCGGTCGTCGACAAGGGGAAGTACCTGACCGTGCTGCGGCGCGGCAAGGACGGCCGCTGGCGCATCACCTACGACATCTGGAACAGCGACCCGCCGGCGCCGCAGGCCCCGGCGAAGTAGCGCCCGTCAGCGCAGGTGCCGCCCGCCGTCGACCCGCAGGCACTCGCCCGTCACGAAATCGGTCTCGACGAGGAAAATGACCGCCTTGGCGATCTCGAGCGGCCCGCCCCAGCGGCCGAGGGGGGTCGCCTTCCTGACCTCCTGGTCCTCTTCCGCAGTAAAGCCGGACGGCTTGAGGATGGGACCCGGTGCGATGGCGTTGACCAGGATGTCGGGCGCCAGCTCGAGCGCCAGGCTCTGCGTCAGACCCGCGACACCCGCCTTCGACACGTAATACGGCAGAAACCCCGTGTAGCGCGGGCGGCCGCTCACCGGCAGCCAGTCGGTGAAATTGATGATCCGTCCTCCCCCCTGCGCCTTCATCAGGGGCGCCGCCCGCAGCGCCATGAAGTAGGCGCTCTTGAGGTTGGCGTCGAGGTTGGTCTGCCAGGACTTTTCGTCGAGCGATTCGAGCGGGGTCTTCTCGTAGATGGACGCCATGCAGACGAGGATGTCGAGCCGGCCGAATTCCTTGTGAGCCGCCGCGACGGCCGACGCGGCCCCGTCGGCCGCCGAGAGATCGGCCCGGACGGTCGCGGACCTCGCTCCGAGCCCGCGCACTGCATCGGCGGTCTCCTCCGCGCTCTTGCGCGAGGATCGGTAGGTCAGGGCCACGTCGCAGCCGCGGCGCGCCAGCTCCTCGGCCACGGTCCGTCCGATGCGTGCGCCGCCGCCGATGAGCGCCGCCTTGCCACGTGGGTCCATGCGCCGGGTCCCCTCTTCTTTGCGTGAGCCTGTCTTTGCGAGAACCGGCCGCGTACGCGGCTTCAGGACGAGGCTGTCGTCCTGATGGGCGGCCGCCGTGTGTGCCAGGATGTGATCTTCTGGTAGTGACGCGCCAGGGCGACCGTCTTGTTCTCCTCGAAAGCGCCGCTCATCGCGGTCAACCCCACGGGCAGCCCGTCATCCCCGAAACCGCAGGGCACCGAGATCGCCGGCAGCCCGCAGAGGTTTCCCGCGGCCCCAACCGGGTCGGGCCAGGAGATGTCGGAGAAATCCTTGTCCGCCGGGAAGGCGGTGTGCATTTCGCCCGGGTAGAGCAGCACGTCGTAGCGCCGGAAAAATGCCGCCATCTCGCGCTGGCAGATCGTGCGGATACGCTCCGCCTTCACGAGATCGGCGCCGCTCACCGCGCGGGCCACGATGAACGCGAGCGGCGCCTGCGGACTGACGAGCTGGCGCGCCCCGCCGTCGCGTAAATCCTCGAACGCCGTCGCGACCTCGCTTACCAAAATGATGTACGCCACGCTCTCGAACGGCAGGTCGGGAAGCTTCGCCTCCTCGATGCGCACGCCGCTCCGCCCCAGGTCGTCGAGGGCCTGCCGGAACGCCCGCTCGACCGAGGGGTCGCCGTACTTCTCGAAGTCGAGCTTGAGAAAGCCGACCCTGAGCCTGCCGGCCGCATCGGGCGACGAGGGAGGGAATGGGGGCTCGTCCGCCGAGTAGGGATCATCGGGGTCCCGTCCTTCGAGGACCCTCAGGACCGTCTCGCAGTCGCGCGCCGAGCGGCTCATCGGGCCCAGCTTGTCGAGCGTCCATGACAGCGCCATGACCCCCTTCCGCGATATCCGGCCGAAGGTAGGCCGCAGGCCGCTGATCCCGCAGAAGGTGGAGGGGCAGATGATCGACCCCCAGGTCTCCGAACCGATCGCGAAGGGCACCAGGGCCGCCGCCACCGCCGCGCCCGAGCCGGAGGACGACCCGCAGGTCCAGCGGTCGAGGCCCCACGGGTTCAGCGTCGCCCCGGTCAGCGAGGCGTCGGCCTTGGAATAGCCGAGCCCTCCCGCCAGCTCGATCATGGCCAGCTTGCCGAGAAGGACCGCGCCCGCCTCGCGCAGCCGCCGCACCACCGCCGCGTCCTCGTCGAACACCTGACTGGCGTACGGCCGGGCTCCCCAGGTGGTCGGCGTCCCCTTCGTGGCCACGAGGTCCTTGGCGCCATAGGGAATGCCGTGCAGCGGACCGCGGATCTTTCCCCGGGAGATCTCCCGCTGGGCTTCCCTGGCCTGCTGGAGCGCCAGGTCGCGGGTGACCGTCACGAAGGCGTGCAGCCTCGGGTCGAGTGATTCGATGCGGGCCAGGTAGCCCTCGGCCAGCTCGACCGGCGATATCGCGCGGCCCTGGATCAGCTTCGACAGCTCGCTGACCGGCTTGAAGAGAACTTCGTCCCCGATCATCGGCGTTTCCGTGACGGGGGCGCCGATTTGAGGGCCCGGAAAATATCGCTGGGCGGCACGTCGTTCCCCAGTTTGAAGTCGCGGATCGACTTCAGGCTTTCCTCGATCTGCGTGACGCTCTTGCGGACCCGCTTGCGCTCGTCGGAGGTCAGCGTGTCGTCCTGCTTCGCCAGGAACTTCGCGAGGGGCGTGGGGGAGGGATCGGGCGGCGGCGCCCCGGCCGCCTGGTTCGCCGCGGCCGCGGTACGGGTCCCCAGGAAAGTCGCCAGCGGCAGGGCCGTGACGACGGCCGCCACCGGCGCGCCAAGCACCAGACCGGTCATGCGCCTGCGGGTCAGTTTCATCGGTTCCTCCTCGACAGTGTCATCCGGCCCTGGACGGTCATTTCCCGGCGCGCTTGACGAACTCGCCGGTCGTCGTGTCCACGACGACGGTCTCCCCCGCTTCGAGGTAGACCGGCACCCGGAGCGTCGTGCCGTTCGACAGGGTCGCGGACTTGGTCACCTTGCCGCTCGCCATGTCGGAGCGTCCCCCAGGCCCGGTCTCGGTCACCTCGAACTCGACGAACTGCGGCACTTCGATCCCGACGACACGCCCCTCGAAGACGATGGAGCGGAGCGTGATCCCCTCGCGCAGGAAGCGGACCGCGTCGCCGAGAATCTCCGGTCCCAGGTGGAACTGCTCGTACGAGTCCTCGTCCATGAAATGCCGGTCGTCTTCCTCGGCGTAGAGGTAGTTGATCTTGCGGCGCTCGAGATCGGGCTCCTCGAACTTGTCCCCCGACTTGAAGGTCATGTCGAGGACCTGCCCGGTGATGATGTTCTTGGCCTTCACCCGCACAAGTGTCGCGGCGCCCCGCGCCGAGGGGGTCTGCACCGAATAGTCCGTGATGAGGTAGGGCTTCCCCTCGACCAGGATCGCCAGACCCCGCCGGAAATCCCCCGTCGTGATCACGGGCGTTCCGGGGCGAAGATCAGGAAATACTGGTACGGAAGGAAGGTCTTCTCGTCGGCCAGCCTCCAGCCCGCCTGCTTCATCTCGTCCACCACGAACTCCCGCGTCAGCTTGTGCTCGGGCGGCGGCCCGACCGGCAGCGGCTTCTTGTGGAAGTCGACGATCGCGACCCGGCCGCCGGGCGTGAGGGCGTCGCGCATCCCCCTGAAATAGTCCAGCCGCGCGTCGATGTGATGGTAGGTGTCGACGATGAGGACCCGGTCCACCCTGCCCCGGGGCAGGTACGGATCGTCAGGCGCGGCCAGCACCGGGACCACGTTAGGGAGATTGACGCCGCGGCAGCGCTTGCCGATGTGCTCGACCATCTCCGGCTCGGTGTCGATCGCCAGCACGATCCCCGCGGGGCTGACGCCCCGGGAGAGGTGCCCCTCGAAGTACCCGGTGCCGGCCCCCAGGTCCGCGACCACCATCCCCGGCTTGAGATCGAGCGCCGCCGCCACCTCGGCCGGCTTCTGCCACGCGTCGCGCTCCGGGTCGTCGAAGACCTTCACCCACTTCTCGATTCCGGTGAAAGGATGCCTCGTCGTTGCGTCGTGCGAGTCGTGCGGCGATGACTTTTCCGGCGGCGTCTTATCGTGCGGCGCCTCGTGCTGCTGCGCGCCGACGGCGACGACCCCGGCCAGCAGACCCCCGGAAAGGAGCACCGCCGCGAGAAACCGGGTCCGCTTCATCGCCGTCCCTTGCCGGCCGGCCCCGGCGCGGAGGCGGGCGCTTTTTCCGCCGTGAGCTCGAACGCCAGGTTGGCGAGACGGCCGGCGAACGACACCAGCTGATCGATGTCGATCTCCTCGTTGGGCTGGTGGTAGGTGGCCTCGTCCCCCGGGGCCCAGCCGACCGCGTCGACCCCCATCAGCACCAGGTCCTTCGCGAAGGTCCCGCCGCCGCTGCCGATGACCTTCGCATCCGGAGCGTGCCGCAGCAGCCGCTTCACGATCGGCGCCTCCGGCGAGACCTCGCACGGCAGGGCGTTCTGCACGATCTCGACCGCCAGCGCGGCGCCGGGCATGCCGCCCGATCCCGCGATCGCGGCATCGGCCAGCGACTGGATTTCCGTGCGAATCAACTCGGCCGTCTGGCCCGGGACGTAACGGATGTCGAGGGTCGTCTCGCAGTCGGCCGGCACCGCGTTCGGCGCCACGCCCCCCCGGATGAGCCCCGTGTTGATCGTCGGCCCGCCGAGGATCGGGTGTGGCGTGTGGCGCAGTGAGGCCTTCTCGAGGGCAACCAGGAAGCGAGCCACGGCGTGGATGGCGTTGACCCCCTTGGCCGGCTCCATGGCATGGGCCTGGCGGCCGCGGCCCCTGACCTTGAGGAGGACCCGTCCCTTCTCGGCGACGTTGATCTCCTTCATGTTTCCGGCGATGTCGGGGATCACGGCGTCGGTGCAGGCGATCAGCCCTTCTTCGATGAGAAAGGACAGCCCGACCCCGACACCGACCTCCTCGTCCCCCACGGCGCCAAAGACGAACGAGCCCGGGATCTCCCCCTCGTGCTCTTTCAGGATCTTGAGCGCCGCGAAGGAAGCGACCAGCGGTCCTTTGTCATCGAGCACGCCGCGGCCGTAAAGATTGCCATCCTTCTCGAACGGCTCGAAGGGGGGAAACCGCCAGTCGGAAGGGGCGCCGCTAGGCACCGTGTCGGTGTGCAGCAGGACCAGGAGCGTGCGGTAGCCGGGGAGGCCCCGTCCGACCTTCGCCAGGAGGTTGTCGCGGCCCGGGATCTTCGCGTGGGTCGTGAACGGCACGCCGAGACGCTTCAGCTCCTCCCCCAGGATCCGGACGACCTTCCCTTCCTGGCCGGGAGAGGTCATGCCGTCGGGCCCGCCGCCGGGAAAGTCCGCCTCCATGTAGTTCACCGTCCGCTCGCGGGCGATCCTGAGCGTCAGGTCGACGATGAACGAGCGCAGCCGCGCCGCTTCCTCCTGGATCGCCCGCGGATCCGGTACCTTTTCGTCGTTTTTCATGATGGGCGAGAGCCTACATGAGGTGCGGGTGGGGATCAAGGCCAGAACCGCGGCGGGCGCTTCCCTCCCCGGCGGGCGCGTTCCCCCCGCGAGCGCTTTCCCCCCCGGCGTCCCCCTGATAGACTGCTGGGCGGCAATCACCTTCCGGAGCGTGGCATGGATTCTGGTTCCAGGAAAGGCCGGTGGCTCGTCTGGACGGCTGTCATCGTCCTCGCGGCGGGCGCGGCCTGGTTCATGTTCGGCCGGGGGAAAAACGCCGGGGAGGACAAGTACCGCTCCGAGGCGGTCGGCAAGGGAAACGTGACGATGACCGTCACGGCCACGGGGACCATCTCGGCGGTCACGCCCGTCCAGATCGGCAGCCGGGTGTCCGGGATCGTCGCGAAGCTCTACGTGGACTTCTACAGCCCGGGGAAGAAAGGGC
>JANMQK010000389.1:0-1890 GCA_031370485.1 Acidobacteriota bacterium
GCCTGCCGGGCGCGGACCAGCGCCTCCTGCCATCCGGAGAGGGCCTCCGCGAGCCGGTTCTCCCGGTAGCGGATGATCGACAGCGTATTGAGGATCCTGGCGAGGAGGGCCGGGTCGTCGTCTTTGGCCTCGGCAAGCGCCTGCTCGGCGGTCCCGGCCGCGCGCGATGTCTCCCCGGTCTTCAGGAGGGCGTACGCCAGCCCCTGCAACGTGCTGGCCCGCGCCGTGTCGTCGAGCCGCGGCGCGTCCTTGCCGCCGGCGGCGAGGGCCTGCTCGAAATGGCCCACGGCGGCGGCGTAATCCCCCGCGAGCCGGGAGGCCTCGCCCAGCAGGTCGTCGATGGCGGCGGAGCGCACGCCGCGCCCCGCCAGGAACTGCGCAGCCTCCTTCACGGGGTTCAGCAGGCCGGCCCGCAGCAGCGCCTTGCCGTGCCGGCCCAGGAGGTCGGCGGTACCCTTGATCTCCTCGGACGCGACCAGGTGCACGAGGGCCCGCGGGAAGTCCCGCCGCCTGGCGAACGCCTCGCCGAACGAGCGCTCGATGCGGCGGCGCGCCTCCGGGTCGCGCTCGGCGCGAAGCTTGCGCCGCAGGAAATCGAGAAAGATGGGGTCGTAGGCGTAGTATTCGCCGCGGCTCTCGAGCGGCGATATGAACAGCTTCCGCTTCAGGAGCCCCGCCAGGATCGAACGCACGTCCAGGTCGCCCAGCACCTCGGCGCAGACATCGGGGTCGACGACACCGGGGATCGAGGAGGCCATGAGGAACTCGCGGACCTCCCCGGTCTCGGCGGCGAACACCTCCTCGCTGAAGTAGTCGAAAATCTCCGCCTCCGTCCTGACGAACACCTCCTCGGGGAGGTCGGGCACGTCCTTCTCGAGCCGGGCCGTCTGCCGCAGCAGCTGGAGGGCCGTCACCCAGCCGCGCGTGCGTGCGTGGACCCGCGCGACCGTCTCGGGGCGCATCGGGAGGCCGAAGGTCGTCAGGAGCAGCGTGCGCGCCTCGTCCTCGGTGAACCTCAAATCGTCCGCCTGGATGACGGTGGCGGCGCCTTCGGCCTCGAGGGCCTTCAGCCCGACCTCCGGCAGCGACCGTCCGACGAGGATGAGATGCAGCGTGCCGGGAAGGTAGGTGAGAAGCCGTTTCACGGCCCGCAGGCAGAGCGGGCTCCCTTCCAGCTGGTGGACCTCGTCGAGAACGATGACGAACCGGCCGCCGAGCGACTCCTCGGCGTCGCTCAGGAAAATATCGGCCAGGTGTTCGACCTCGTCCGATCGGGAACGGAGGTCGCGCCACAGGACGTCGGTGCGCTCGCCGAACTCGGGCGCGTGCTCTCTCAGCCCCTGGGTCAGGTAGCGGAAGAAGATCCAGGGATCCCGATCGGAGGCGTCGAGCGAGTACCAGACCGTGTCCCCTCCGAGATCGCGCAGGAACCCGGCCACCAGCCCCGTCTTGCCGTAGCCCGGACCCGCCAGGACCGCCGTGGCGCGTCCCTCGAGGGCGGTCCGGAGCCGCGCTTCGAGGCGGGGGCGCACCAGGTGGAAGGCGCCGCGGGAGGGGGGGAGGAGCTTGGCGCCGAGCAGCGGGCCGGGATCGCTCATGGCGCGGCGGCGAGAGCGGCTTCCCAGCGCCACTCCTCGAGACCGACGTAGGCGCTGCGCGGGCTCCGCCGGACACCATCGAGGGTCTTCCGGAGGGCGTGCAGGCGATCGCGCTCGAACAGGAAGGTGTACGGCTGGTCCTCGGCGATGAGCCGCTGGGCGCGCCGCCAGAGATCGCGGGCGGCCCGGGTATCGCTCTCGCCGCGCGCGCGGTCGATGATCACGTCGAGCTCCTTCCGCGCGTAGGAGCCGTAGTTGTAGCCGCCCTTGATGGACGCGCTGTGGAACGCCG
>JANMQK010000020.1:0-22423 GCA_031370485.1 Acidobacteriota bacterium
CGCCTGAGAGGGTTCGAACCTCCGACCCCCAGCTTCGGAGGCTGGTGCTCTAATCCAACTGAGCTACAGGCGCATGTGTTGCCGTTCAGTCCCTGGTCGGGGCGAGTGGATTTGAACCACCGACCCTCTGCTCCCAAAGCAGATGCGCTACCAGGCTGCGCTACGCCCCGAAGTTCTCCACGTCGTGGAATCGGACCGCCATTCTACAACATCGGCTTCGTTCAGCGGTGCCCGCCTCGGGGCGACCGCGGCCGCGAAGGGGACGAAGAGCCGCGGTTCGAAGGGGCTCCCGAGGACCCGCCGCGCGGCGAACCGCGGGGCGACATCTGACCGCCGGGAGGGGTGGTTCCGGGCTGGCCGCGTGGCGCGCCCCGCGGTGAGATTCTGCCGCGGTGGTGGCCTCCGTAGTGCCCGTAGTTTCCGTAGTAGTAGTAACCGTACGGGTAGCCATAGGGGTAGTAGTATCCCGCATAGAACCCGGGGTAGTAGTTGTACGGATAGTACCCGGGGTAGTAGTAGGCAGAGGCGTAGTCACCGGGGCAGTAATAGATGTCGCACATATCCTGCGTCTGGGATTGTGGCGATGCGCCGGCCTCCCCTTCCACCAATCTTCGGGGACGCGTTGTTAAATCCGCTCCGGAGCCTTCCGGCCCTGCGGCGCCCTCCCCATCTCCGGCAGGCGGCGCGTTGTCGACAGCCTCCCCCCGGTCCATCACGGTGCGCACCAGGAGGTCTCCCGCCCCTGCCTCGCGGAGGCGGTCCAGGTCTTCCGGCTCGAGCACAAAGGTCACGCCTCTGTCGCGCACGCTCTTGACGATGGCCTGCTGGCTCATGCCGGCCTCGAGCATGCCGATGACGTAGTCCACGCTCACGGGCGCGGTCTGTTTCTGAACCTGTGTCTGGGTCTCGGGCTGGGCGGCCAGAACGGCCGGGGAGCCGGCGCACAGTAAAATCAGGAGCGCCGGGAACATCGCGATGAAAAGCGCATGCCTCATAGTCCACCTCTCTCGTATATGATACTCGCCTCCGGCCGCGTGTGCCAGCCATTCCGGCGGATCGGCACTTTGCGACAACACTGAGCGTCACAACGATGAAATTCGGATTGCTGGGTTTTCCCAAGGTCGGAAAGACGACCCTGTTCAACATCCTGACCGGCGCCCACATCGCCGTCGACAAGTACTCCTCCGCGAAGGCCCAACCGAACATCGGGGTGGCGCGCGTGCCGGAGCCGCGCCTCGACAGGCTCATGGCCATGTTCAAGCCGAAAAAGACGACTCACGCCCATGTGGACTTCCTCGACATCCAGGGCCTGGCCAAGGGCGAGGCGAAGGAGTCCCTGTACCTCCAGGAGATGCGCAACGTGGATGCGGTCGCCCACGTCGTCCGGGCGTTTCGCGATCCGGAGGTCGTCCACAGCGAGGGCGCGATCGATCCGCGCCGGGACATCGAGACGATGGACATCGAGCTCATCCTCGCCGACCTCGAGGTGGCGCAGCGACGGCTGGAGAGGCTGGAGCTCAATATCAAGAAGATGAAGAACAAGGAGGACGAAATCGAGCTGCCGATCATCCGCCGCTGTCTCGCGGCCCTCGAACGGGAGACCCCGATTCGAGAGCTCGACCTGCTGGAGGAGGAGTTCAGGAAGATACGCGGCTTCGCGTTCCTCACCGCCAAGCCCCTCCTCGTGATCGTGAACCTGGACGAGACCGACGTGAAGCGAATTCCGACGTTCATAGAGGATTTCTCGCTGACGGAGCGGGCCCACCGCAAGCACACCGCACTCTGCGCAATCTCGGCCAAGGTGGAGGAGGAAATCGCAGGGCTCGAACCGGCCGACGCCCGGGCATTCCTCGAGGACCTCGGGCTCAAGGAGCCGGCAAGGGACCGTCTGATTCGCGCCGCCTTCGGACTTCTGGGCTTGATCCAGTTCTTCACCGCGGGGGAGGACGAATGCCGGGCGTGGCCAATCCCCGGCGGCACCCGGGCCCCCCGCGCGGCCTCCACCATCCACAGCGATTTCGAGCGCGGGTTCATCCGGGCCGAGGTCGTGACGTACGACGACCTGGTATCGTCCGGGAGCCTCGCGGCAGCCCGCGAGCGCGCCCAGTTGCGCTCCGAGGGGAAAGACTACGTCGTGCAGGACGGCGACGTGATCAACTTCCGGTTCAACGTCTGACGGGCGGTCCCTCGTCCGGGCCGGCGGCGGCCACCAGGGCTTCCTCCACCACGCGATCCTGATCCTCCAGCACAGTCCTCAGATCGATCACGACACGCCCGCCTTCGATCCGCACGATGACCGGTGTCGTGAATCGGCGCAGGCTTTCCTCGAGAGACCGGGCCGATCGCTCCACGGACCGCACGGCCAGGAGGGACGTTGGCAATCCCTCCCCGGGGGCCGCCCCTCCGCCCGCGAGCGACAACCCGGGCACGATTTTCAGGATGAGGCGTGCGGCGGCGCGGGCCTCGACCGCCTGCTGGAGCCGCCGGGCCCGCTGTTCGATCTCCTCGCGGGTGAGCCCCAGCATCCTCAGCACCGGGAGATTCGCCATGGCCGTGCCGCGGGCGAACTCCAGAAGCGACCCCTCGAGGCCGGCATACGTGAGCTTGTCGACCCGCAGCGCCCGGCTCAACGGGTTCTCCTTCATTTTTTTTATGAAGGCGAGCCGACCGATCAGAAGCCCCGACTGCGGCCCCCCCAGGAGCTTGTCACCGCTGCAGGCCACGACGTCCGCCCCGGCCGCGAGCGCTTGCTGCACCGTCGGTTCGTGGCGGATCCCGTGCGGGACGAGGTCGAGGAGGTTCCCGCTTCCCTGGTCGAGCAGGACCGGCACCCTGCGGCCCTTTCCGAGAGCGCAGACTTCCGCGAGCCCGGCCTGATGGGTGAACCCCGTGATCCTGTAATTGCTGGGATGGACCTTCAGCAGGAGCCCGGTCTGCGGCCCCATCGCCCTCTCGTAGTCCTTGATGCGGGTCTTGTTTGTGGTGCCGACTTCGCGCAGGATGGCCCCGCTTTTCCTCATGATATCGGGAATTCGGAACGAGCCGCCGATCTCCACCAACTCGCCCCGGGAGACGATCACCTCGCGCCCCTCCGCGATCGTGTTCAGGGCCAGGAGGACCGCGCCGGCGTTGTTGTTGACGACCAGGACCTCGTAGCCGGGAAAGACACGGGCCATCAACCGCGCAAGGTGGGAGGAGCGCGCGCCGCGCCGGCCGGCGTCGAGGTCGTACTCCAGGGTCGTATAGGCCCGCGCCACGTCCGCTATTCGCCGCGCCGCGGACTCGGGTAGCACGGCACGGCCGAGGTTCGTGTGCAGCACGACGCCGGTCGCATTGACCACCGGGCGCAACGTCGAGGTCTCGAGCGCCCGGCACTCCTCGGCAACCCACGGACCCAGCTCCGCGAGGAGCAACACAACCGCCCTCGTTTCGAGCTCTCCCTCGCGGATCGAGGCCCGGATTCCCTTGAGGCGCTCGCGCAGCAGCGACGCGACCAGCTCCCGCCCGTACCGCGACGCTGCCGCCTGGATCTCCTTCCTCTCGAGGATCTCGTGCATCTGCGGCAGGGAGCGCAGGAGCGCCGCCGCGGGGCCCATGCCGGCCCCGGATCGCGCCGGCTCCGGCCCGGGGCCTTTTCGGGAGCTCCGGCGCCGGGGCCTTGGGTGGGAGATCGCTCGGGTCCGTTTCAACGCCGCCCACTCCTTTTTTTGCGGCCTGCAGAGGCCCGCGGGCTCCGCCGCCCAGCGGCAGAGAGGGGATCTGACCACACCCCCGCGGATACTGTCAAAATTCCGCCTTTTGTCTCCCCCCTTTGGCCAACCTATATTCCCCAGGACGTGATCCGGGCCGAACGAGTGGGCCGGATCGACCCGCCGGGGGCGCGAGGGGCGCGGTGAAGCGGTTCGTCACTGTCGACCGCCGGGAGGATCGTGCGTGAGTCTCGAAGACGAACTCCACCAGATCGATCTCGAGATCAAGAAGCTCAAGATCCAGTTTGATCTCTTCTTCGTCGGCTCGCTGCCGAAACCGCCCACCGAGCAGAGGGAAGCGCTCGAACGGCTCGTCAAGAAATGCCAGGGCACCAGCACCAAGAGCCTCGCCACCCGGTTTCTCTGCAACAGCCTGGTCAACAAGTTCAACGCCTTCCAGGAGCTCTGGTCCAAGGGGATGAAAGCCAAGGAGGAGGGGGTCCGGTTGCATCCGCTTGCGGCGCGCGCGGCGCATCAAAGCGCGGAAACCGAGACGGGGGGTTCGAGCGGCCCGACGCAGCCGGTTGCCGCGATGAACCATGCCGGGGGGGAGGCCGGGAACCCCGAGCGCCGCTCCCGCCAGCCCGGCCTGATCGCCGCGGCCCGCTTTTCCACCACCCGCCGGGACGATGCCGGTCTCAGGGGATTGTACGAGAACTACGTAGCCGCAAAGAACCTCGCCGGCGATACGAAGCTCCCGAGCTTCGATACATTCGCCCGCGAGCTCACACGCCATGCCGCCCAGCTGAAGGCCAAGGCCGATTGTGAGGCCATCGAGGTTGAGGTATACTCCAACGACAATAAGGTGAAGCTGAGAGCAAGGCCGGCGAGGTAGAGACTCGGTGAGCG
The DNA here is from genome assembly GCA_031370485.1 of Acidobacteriota bacterium. GTDB lineage: Bacteria > Acidobacteriota > Polarisedimenticolia > Gp22-AA2 > Gp22-AA2 > JANMQK01. The sequence goes on from JANMQK010000020.1 coordinate 4,599, forward strand.
TTGTGAGCCATCGGCTGATCGTGGCGTTCGGACTTTTGGTGCTGCTCTCGGGAGCGCTGTTTATCCCGCGGGCCCTCGCCCAGGATCAGGGACAAAGCCCCGCGCCGCAGCCCAATCCCCCTCCGTCTGATGAGCCCGCCACTCCCCCGGACGAGGTGGACGACGAGGACCAGGAGGCAGAGCCTCCGGTCGAGGAGGCCGCGCCGCAGCAGCCCGCGCCGCCAGAAGCCCAACCACCGCAAGCCCAGCCGCCAAAGGCCCAGCCACCGCAGGCCGCGCCGCAGCCGCAGCCCAAGTCCACGGGCCCGCAACGGCCGAACGCTGCCGTGCCTCTCGGCGCCAATGTCACCGCCGAGAAGGTCGCCCGCTACCCCGGTCAGGCCGTGCTTCTCAACGAGCTGGGGAACCAGTTGCTTCAAAACGGCAGGGTGGCGGACGCCGTGTCCCGCTATCGCGAGGCCGTGCGGGTGGATCCCGATCTCGCGATCGCCTGGAACAACCTGGGGGTCGCGCGGGAGGCGATGGGCAAGCACCGGTCGGCGCGAAGCGCCTACCGCCGGGCAATCAAGCTCCGGCCAAGTTACGCTCTTGCCTACTACAACATGGGCGTGGGATATGACGACCAGGATCGGTACGGGAAAGCGCTTCGCTACTACGTGAAGGCGGTCCAGCTCGACCGCACCCTGCTCGATCCGCGCGTGAACCCCCAGGTGGTTTCCAACCGCCACCTCCCGGCCATCCTCATCCAGAACTACCTCGACCGCGGAGGCACGGTGCTGTTCCCGGTCGAGTCGGTCTACCCGAAACCTCCCGGGAAGTAGCTCCCCCCTCCTTCGCGATCTCAGCGGGGAAAGGCCTCGCGCACGCCGCCGTCCGTCGTGATGATGCAGCCTGTTGTCTTGAGGGAGCGGTCCGAGGCCAGCCAGAGCGCCGCCTCGGCGACATCCTCCGACGTCACCCGTACCCCAAGCAGATTGCGGCGCCGGTAGAAGTCCTCGAGGTCGCCCGCCGCGATCCCGTGGGCACGCGCCCTTTCCTCGCGGACCGCGGCCGACCAGAGATGCGACCCCTCGAACACGGCATCGGGGTTGATCATGTTGACACGCATGCCGTGCTCGCCCCCTTCGATCGCCAGGATGCGGGCCAGCTGGGCTTCGGCGGCTTTGGCGGCGCTGTAGGCGCCGAAATCCTTCCCCGGGGCCAGGACGTTCTTCGACGCGATGAACACGAGGCTCCCTCCGAGCCGCTGATCCTCCAGCATGCGGACCGCCTCGCGCGCCACGAGGAAATGTCCCGTGGCGTTCACGTCGAGAGAGCGCTGCCAGTCCGTCAGGGTCATGCGGCCGATCGGCGAGGAATGGGCGATCCCCGCGTTGGACACGAGGACATCGAGCCCGCCGTAGGAACGCGCCGTCTCCTCGAACGCGGCGCGCACGCTCGCTTCGCTCGTGACATCCAGCTCCAGCCCGAGCGCACGGCCATATCCCCGGCTCGCGACGATCTCCCCGGCCAGCCTGCCCGCTCCCGCGCGGTCGATGTCGGTCACCACCACGTGGCAGTCCTCCTCCGCGAGGCGCAGGGCGATGGCGCGGCCGATGCCGCTCGCGGCCCCCGTGACCAGGGCGACCCGGCGCGCCAGCTCCCTGCCGGCCGGCGCCAGGCCCATCCGGTACAGCTCGAGCGGCCAGTACTCGACATCGAAACTCTCCTGCACCGACAGGGCCCGGTAGTCCCCGATCCCCCGGGCCGAGCGCGCGACACCGACCGTGTGCTGGTAGACATCGGCGACGATGCTCGCGTGCCGGGCGTCCTTCCAGGCGCAGATCATCCCCACTCCCGGGATCAGGATGACGCGCGGCATCGGGTCGAGCCTCGGCTCGCCGCCCGTGGCGTGCTTCTTGAAATAGACCTCGTACCAGGCGGCGTATTTCTCCAGACCCTTCGCCAGCGCTTCCTTGAGCGCCACGAGCCCGTCCGGTTTCCCGATGCCGTCGATGGCGTCGCCTCCGAGGAACAGCGGCCTCGGCTTCATGTAGAGGAGGTGATCCGGTGTCGCCGGCCCGGCGAGAGAAACCTGGGGACCGGCTTCCGAGCCGACGAACTCCAGGATCTCTTCCGAGTCGTCGTAGCGCAGCACAACCCGCCCCCCCGCCGGGGCCGCCGCAGTGCCGGCCGGCCCGCGGCTCAGGAGTCCGCGCAGGTACGGGGCGATCTGCGCGACCACGCTCCGGCGCGTCTCCGGGGGTAGAGGAGCGCGGACCTGCGCCCCGAAAACGAGCCTGCCGGCGGCGCGGCGCCGCGCGTACTCCTCGGCGCGGCTGTTCATCTCGATCGTCGTGTTATACGACTTTTTCGCGGTATCGCCCCAGGTGATGAGGCCGTGCTTCTCCAGGATTGCGCAGCGGGCCTCCGGGTGGGCCCGCACCGCAAGCGCGACCTCGCGGGACAGGAGGAATCCCGGGCGCCGGTAGGGTATCCAGACGGCATCCGCGCCGAACACCTCTCCGGCGTGCCGGCGGCCGTCCACCGTGTCGGTGATCCCGAGGATCGCGTCGGCGTGCGTGTGGTCAATGTGCGCGTGGGCCAGGAAGCCGTGCAGGAGCGTTTCGATCGAAGGCCGCGGCGACCCCGGCTCCATCAGGCAATGGACGAGGTACGTCACCATCGCGTCATCGTCCATCGTCTCGCGATCCCGCAACGGCTCGAGGTCGTCGAGCCGGATGCCGGGGAACTGCTTCGGCTCGATCGTCCTCAGATCCGAGCCGCTCCCCTTGATCCGCATCACCCGGACGGGACGGCCGCGGAAATCGATCTCCTCGTGTTTAATCGAGGTGTTGCCCCCGCCCCAGAGCACCAGCCGGGTCTCGCGGCCGATAAGACGGGAACGGTAGACCAGCAGGTCAAGACCCTGCAGGCCCCGGGCCTCGTCGTCATTCCAGAGGTTTTCCATGAGGAAGGGTGATTATAGCGCCGGGCGCCCGCGCCGGGACCCGGGGTTCCTACTCGGGGATCGGGGCCACCCCGATTTTTGTCACCTTCTCCGCCTGCGGTCCCTTGGGTCCCTGAGTGACGTCGAACTCAACCGTCTGCCCCTCGTCGAGGGTTTTGAACCCCTGCTCCTGAATCGCGGAATGGTGGACGTAGACGTCGTCGCCCCCCTCCTGCGTGATGAACCCGTACCCCTTGGTGGTGTTGAACCACTTCACACGACCGGTTTTCCGCACGGGACTCTCCTTGGTTGGGGATTCGGCGGCGAAAACTAGCACACGCCCAAAATCGTTGTCAAGGCGTGGACCGGCTGCTAGAATCCGCCCATGTCGCCCACCCCAGCGCGCTTCGCCCTCCTCGCGGCCCTGCTTTTCGTGACCGTCGAGCCGGCGCTCGCCTGGACCGACGCCACGAGGGTCAGGATGATCCGGGACGCATTGAAGGTCACTCCCCCGGCGCTCGCCACGATCCTCAAGAAATACCAGAAGGATTTGGAGGCCGGGATGCTCGACCCGTCGAAGCACGAGGACGAGGAGGTCCACTACCAGCATCCCGACGGCCAGAAGGGGCTGGCGGCCAGCGGCGTCGTGCATCAGGCGCGCGAGCTGGGCAGGCTTCTGCAGAACGGGCGCTCGCTCCGCCGTTTCGCCTACGGCATGGGGTCCCTGGCCCACATACTGTCCGACGTGGAGTTCCCGCTGAACGCCAGCGACGCCGACCCGCGCGAGCCGATCTACAGGAAGTCGTACAGCGTTTACGTCGAGAAGAACCTCGGGAAGATCCCGTTTGTCCTCGACACGAAAGGCCCCGCCGACCTCGAGGGCACGGACGACCTCCGCGGCTTCGTCCTGGCGGCGGCGAAGCGGGCTGGAGCCGGCTACGCGATGATCGGCCCGGCGTTCAACGACGCCGGCGCCCCGCGCACGCCCGCGGCGCTGGACGACAAGTCGGTCCCCTTCGGCGTCGCCTCCGTGGCCTACTCACATGCCGCGAGCGACATCGCGAGGGTCTGGCGGTACCTGTGGGGCTCGATGCACGGCGACGTGCAGGGAACGCCCTACGTGCAGGATCCGCCGAAGCCGGCGGTGAAACGCTGATGCCCGGCGCAAAGCGCGCTCTCATCAGCGTTCACGACAAGCGCGGGGTCGAAGCGTTCGCCCGGCGGCTCGCGGCCAAGGGCTACACGATCCTGTCGACCGGGGGCACCGCCCTGGCGCTCCGGAAGGCGGGCATCGAGGTGACCGAAGTCTCGGCCTATACCGGCCACCCGGAGATCCTGGGAGGCCGCGTCAAGACGCTGCATCCCAAGGTGCACGGCGGGCTGCTCGCCGACCCGTCCCAGCCGGGGCATCGCGCCGACCTGGAGCGCACCGGCATCGAACCGATCGCGCTTTTGGCCGTCAACCTCTATCCCTTCCGCGAGGTCGCGTCGCGGGCCGGGGCCCCGCTCGACGAGGTGATCGAGATGATCGACATCGGCGGCCCAGCGATGGTCCGCTCGGCCGCCAAGAACCATCGCAACGTCGCCGTCGTTGTCGACCCTGAAGACTACGAGCCGGTGCTCGGCGAGATCGAGAAAAACGGCGATCTCGCCGACCTCACCCGGAAAGCACTCGCCGTGAAGGCGTTCGGGCACACGGCCGCCTACGACGCCGCGATCCATGAAGAGCTGTCCCGGCGCTTCGCCGGAGCACCCGGCGACTTCCCCGGACGCCTGTCGCTCTCCTTCACGCTGCTGAGCCCGCTGCGCTACGGTGAGAACCCCCATCAGCGCGCCGCGCTTTACGCCGACCCGGACGCCGGGGCGGGGGCGGTCGCGAGCGCCCGGAAGCTCCAGGGCAAGGAGCTCTCGTACAACAACATTCTCGACCTCGACGCCGCCTGGCGGCTGGTGCTCGAGTTCGAGCGGCCCGCGGCGGCTGTCATCAAGCACAACAACCCCTGCGGTGTCGCTACGGCGGCCAGCCTCCAGGAGGCGTTCGACAAGGCCCGCCGGACCGATGAGATCTCCTCCTTCGGCGGCATCGTCGCTTTCAACCGCGAGATGGACGAGGCCGCGGCAGCCTCCGTCACATCCCTGTTCCTGGAGTGCGTCATCGCCCCGGGATACACCCCGGCGGCGCGCGATATCCTGGCGGCAAAGACCGGGCTGCGCGTGATGCAAGCGGCGCCCGATCCCGCCTCCGCTTACCGGGGCCTCGACCTGAGACGCGTCACGGGAGGGCTGCTCGTACAGGACTGGGATCGGGCGCCGACCGACATGGGGAGCGCGCGCGTGGCCAGCAAGCGCCCGCCCACGGCCGAGGAGGTGCGGGCGCTGGACTTCGCCTGGCGCGTGGCCCGGCACGTCAAGTCAAACGCCATCGTCCTGGCCCGGGCCGATCGCACGATCGGCATCGGCGCCGGGCAGATGAGCCGTGTCGACTCGGTCCGCCTGGCGTGCATGAAGGCCGCGGAGCCGACGGCGGGGACCGTCCTGGCGTCGGATGCGTTCTTCCCGTTCCGGGACGGTGTCGACGAGGCGGCGCGGGCCGGGATCACGGCCGTGGTCCAGCCGGGAGGCTCGATGAGGGACAGCGAGGTGATCGCAGCGGCGGACGAGCATGGCCTGGCGATGCTGTTCACGGGAGTGCGGCACTTCCGGCACTGACCCCGGGGGCTCCCGCCGCTCCGGGCCCTGGGCCCTACCGCTGGTCCATGTTCCGGAATCTCAGCGTCTCGACCACACCGAAGTACATGCGGTCCTTCGCCCGGTTGGCGTAGCGCTGGGTGAACTCCTGCAGCTTCAGGGCCTCGGCGTCCTGCGAGTCCACCGAAAGGTTCTCGGACAGCTTTTGCAGCGCGTCCGTGGCGTCCCCGGCCCGTAGCGCGATGACCGCCCAGTTGAACCAGGCGTTCCGGATGTAGAGATCGATGTCCCCGAGCCCGCGATCGCGAGGCAGGCGGTACAGCTTCCAGAGAGCGTTCTGGTAATCCTTGTCGGCGAACAGGGCGGCCGCCTGCTTGAAATCCTGGTTCAGGCGCGTCTCCTCGTCGAGCTTTCCCTGCGCCTGGTCGAAGAGCTCCTTGATCTGGAAATCGAAAGGGTCGAGCGCGACGGCCGCCTGCAGGACGGTGCTCGCCTCCTTCCATTTCTGCTGCGCCATCAGGCGGCGGCCCTCCGCGACGGCGGCGGCCACCCTCCGGTGGACCTCCTCGGGCGGAAGCGGCTTCGGCGGTCCCTGGATCTCCCTCTCGCCGCCATCCGGTTCCTCCCCCGCGCCGGCGGCCTGCCGGGCGTCCGGCCCCGGTGTCGTCCCGGAACCCTGCGACGTCATCGCGGCCGCGGCGGGGGCCGCGCCATCGGGCGCCTGGGATCCATCGGGTCTCGTGGACCCGTCGGGCGGCTGGCTCTCGGGGAGATCGGGGCTTGTCCGCGAAGGCTGTGAGGCCTGGCGGCTGCCGCCGCCTATCGGCGTCGGGATCGGGCCCGGCGCCGCGACGGCGCCGCCGGAGGGCGCGCCACCAGGAGGCGCGGCAGGCGCGGCGGGCGATCCGTTCCCGCCGGCCGATCGGGGCTGGAAGAAAAACCACCAGCCCGCGGCGGCGAGCGCCAGGATCACGACGCCGAGCAGCACGAAGTACTTCGGCACCGACGAGGCTGCCCGGGGCTCGGCGGCTGCCGCGCTTTTCCCGGCGGCCGCGGAATGCGCCGCGGGAGAGGTCGAGGGCCTGCGCCCCGCGCTAGCCTCGGGGCCTGCCGGCTTCCGGGCCGGCGCCGGCTTCGCCACCGCCGGCTCCGGGTGCCCCGGTTCCTTCTCCGCGCCCGGGGAGGGGGACGCCGCCTCGTCAGCGCCGGGGGACTCCGTCGTCAGGGCGTTCAGATCGGCATCGAGCAGAGACATCAGCCCGGCGTCGTCGCCGTCGACCAGGGCCGCGGACGCATCGTCGCCGCCGCTTCGCAGGATGTCGCTCTCCTCCTCCTTGAGGTTGAGCTGGGCCAGCTCGGTCTCCCAGGCCATCGGGTCATCCGCCGCCCCGGTCTCCTTGGGCAGCGGTTCGAGATCCGGCTCCTGGGCGCTGGAGACCGGCACCGAGGCGGGCTTCTTCCCGGCCGGCTTGGCGCTTTCCTGGGGAGGAGTGCGAGGGACAAGCCGGACGGACGGGGGCACCTTGGTCCTGGCCTCGACGATTTCGGGCTCGTCCGCCGGCGGCTCCGCCTCCAGCGGCAGCTCCGCCTCGACCGGTGTCTCCTCCTCGACCGCGGGCAGGTCTTCCATGCTGAGATCAAACGCTGCCGGCTCGTCCTCCCCTCCCTCGTCGGGCGGGGCGGCCGCCGGCTTCTTCTTCAACGCGGCCGGCGGCATCTTCATCTTCATCGTCTGTCCGGAGTCGGGCGGAACCTCGGGGAGCAGATCCTCCGCGGGTTCCTCCGCCGGCTCCTTCCCGGCCCGGATGATCTTCACGAGGGAGCGCGCTTCGCGATTCGTGGGGTCGAGGATGAAGACTTTCTTGCACAAGGCCTCCGCCTCATCGAAGCGCTCCTGGGCCATGAGCTCTTTCGTCAGCGTGACCTGCTCTTCGATGAACGGGGCCGACTCGTAGGCCTGCTGCGCCTCCTCGATGAGCCTCTGGACCGTCTCCGATTCGGGGTCGATCGGCAGCAGACCTTTCGCGCCCTCGATCGCGTCCTGGAATTTCCGCTCCGCGAGCAGCTCCTTGACGCGGGCGATGCCCGCATCGAGCATTTCTTCAAGCTGCTCGGGTGACGCGCCGGCGCCGCCCGGGGGAGCGCCATCCGCGGCGGGATTCCCGGCCTCTTCCGGGCCGGAAGGCTCCTCGCCCAGGTCGTCGTCGGTCAGGAGGAGGCTGGCCATGCGGATCCCCTCGGCCGCCTTGCGGCTCGAGGGATCGACCTTCAGGGCCTCCTTCCATGCCTGGATGGCGCCCTGGTACTCGCCGCTGTTGTAGAGCGACGAGGCTTTGCTCAGAAGATCGTGTAAGAGTTCGTCGTTGATCACGACCCCGGCCCGCGGGGCAGATTAGCCCCGCACACCCGATCTAATTTATGCGCCACAGGAGGGAAGTCAAACCGCAGTAAGCGTTTGGGGGGGGGCCGGCCGCTAGCCCGACTGGCGGGCCTTGCGGACGGCCTCTTTGAGAAGAGGCAGGTCCTTGAACGTGGGATTGAGCGCTTCGACCTTGCCAAACGCCTCGGCCGCGGTCCGGTAGTCGTTCTTGTCGAACAGGCTGACAACACCTAGATTGAGCCAGGTCTGCCAGTGATCGGCGTTATAGGACAGGGAGGTGCGGAACTGTTTGATCGCTTCCTCGGGCTTGCCCATTTCACGCAGGCAGATTCCAAGGTCGGTCCGGGCGTCAACATCGGCCGGCCGGATCGCGATGACCTTTTTGTAATAGTCGACCGCTTCAGGGAACTTGCCGACGTCGTGGTAGATGTTGCCCAGCCGATTCAGGGAGTCGGCGTCCTTCGGGTTCTTCTCGATCGCCGTCTTGAGCACGGCGACCTCGGCAAAGACCTTCTGCATCATGGCCTCGCCGCCGGGACCGCCGGGGGCCGCGGCTTCGGGTTGCGGGGCGGGCGACCCGATGACACTTCCCATGCCCATGTTGCCGGCTGCGGGGACCGGCGCGGCGACAGCCTTCACCCGTGGTTCCCTCACGGCGTACGCGATCGTGTATCCGGCGAGAAAGCCGAATAGGATGCCGCTCAGGAGAAACTGCAACTGGTCCTTGTTCATGAAGCCCCGTCCCCTCTTGGAGAGTCCGCAACGTAGCACAGCGGCTGTGGCGAATCAAGGCGCCGGAGGCTGTGCTATAGTCCGCCGCGTCATGCCCGAGACCCCGCCTGCCGATCGATTTGCGCCGCGGCCGCGCCGATCGATCCTGCTGGTCGTCGGCGGCGGCATCGTCTTTCTTCTGATCCTGTGCGCCCTCCTGGCGCCTGCCCTGAGTGCCTGGAACGGCCTCACCCCGTACGACCAGGTGGCGCCGCGGACGGTGACTCCTCCCACGCCTCCCGACCGCCAGAATCTCCTGGGCACCGACGGCCTGGGACGAGACCAGTTGACGCGGCTCCTCTACGGCGCCCGGATCTCACTCCTCGTCGGGATCGTCGCCGAAGCGATCGCGCTTCTGATCGGGACGGCGGTCGGGGCGCTGGCGGGGTACGCCGGCGGCCGCGTCGACGCCGTCCTGATGCGGCTCACCGACCTGGTGTTCGCCTTTCCTGGGCCACTCCTGGCTCTCGCCGCCATCGCGGCGATCCCCGAGCCGGACAAGGCTCCCTTTCTGAGGCTCCTTCCCGAGCCCTCCCTTGGAACGCTGTTCCTGGTCCTGGGGGCGCTCGGCTGGGCCGGCATCGCGCGCCTGGTGCGGGCGGAAGTCCTCCGTCTGCGTTCCCACGAGTTCACCCGCGCCGCGGAGGCGATCGGGGCGAGCTCATCCCGCGTCGTGGTGCGTCACCTTCTTCCGAACGCGCTCGGTCCCATCGTCGTCGCCGGCACGCTCGGCGTGGGGGGCAACATCCTGATGGAGGCGTGGCTGTCGTTTCTCGGCGTGGGAGCGCGGCCGCCCCTTCCCTCGTGGGGGACCATGGTGACGGAGGGGCAGGCCTACTTCCTCACCAAGCCCTGGGTCTGTGTCGCTCCCGGGTTGGCGATCCTGATCGCGGTCCTGGGATTCAACCTCCTCGGTGACGGGGTGCGCGACCTGATCGGCCGCGGCGAGGCGGCGGCATGAGTCCAGGCGCACGTCCCGGCATCAAGGACGGGGGCCGGGCCGCGGCCCTTCTGCTGGCGGCAATGGCCGTCACGGTCTTTGCGGCCGGCCTGCTCCCGATCGGCTGCGCGCGCACCGCCCCCGGAACGAAGACCGAGCAGGTGTTCCGCTTCCGGTTGCGTGAGGACCCGCCGACGCTCGACCCGGCCCTCTCGACCGACAACCTCTCGGAAGCGGTGATCCTGAACCTGTTCCGGGGACTGGTCGAGATGGACCCCGAGACCCTCCTGCCCCGCCCGGCGGTCGCCGCGTCCTGGACGATCTCCCCCGACAACCTGGCCTACACCTTCCGCCTGCGGGACGACGTGACCTTTCACAACGGCCGCAAGGTGACGGCCGCGGACGCCGAGTACTCTTTCAGGCGCCTCCTGCGGAAAGAGACCAACTCGCCGCGCCGCTGGATCCTCGAGCCGCTCGCCGGCGCGGCCGAGTTCACCGAGGGAAAGAGCGACTCGCTTCCGGGCATCCAGGTGGTCGACGACCGCACGGTGACGCTGCGGCTGTCGAAGCCGTTCGCGCCCTTCCTGGGGCTGCTCACGATGACCGCGACGGCTCTCCTGCCGAAGGAGATCTACGACGACCCCGCGAAAGCCTATCTCAGGGCGCCCGTCGGCTGCGGGCCGTTCCGCTTCTCGCGCTGGGAACAGTCGAACTTCATCGAGCTTCTCGCTAACGATCATTTCTACGGCGGGCGCCCGGCGCTCGATCGCGTCGTCATCCGCATCATCGAGAACCACCAGAGCGCGCTTCAGGAATATCGCGCGGGCGGGCTCGACAGCCTGGACGAGGCCCCCTCGCCCGACACACCCGAGGTCTACAAAGAGCTGGAGCCCGAAATCAAAAAGTATCCCTTCATCGCCACGGGGTACATCGGGTTCAACCTGGGGCTGCCCCCCTTCAAGGGAAACGCGGCCCTGCGCAAGGCGTTCAACTACGCCGTCGACAAGAAGTACCTGTGGGAGGTGCTGATGCCGGGTGGCGACATCCCGGCGCGCGGCATCATCCCGCCCGGCATCCCCGGGTACGACCCGGATCTCCCCGGCTACCCCTGCGATCCCGAGAAAGCAAAGGCGCTTCTCGCGGAGGCAGGCTATCCGGGGGGGCGCGGGCTGCCGCCGGTGGCGCTCTGGGTGAACACGAGCGAGAGCAACCGCAGGATCGCGCAGCAGATCCAGGCCGACCTCAAAAAGATTGGCGTGAACCTGGCGATCCGCGAGGTCGACTGGGGGGCCTATCTCAAAGCTGTCGAAGGGACGAAGGACACGCCCGGAGAGGCGCAGATGTTCCGCTTCGCCTGGAACCTCGACTACCCGGACGCCGACGCGATTCTCAGGGCCGAGCTGCACTCCTCGAACATCGGCCCCCAGGGGAACTACTTCCGCTACAAGAACCCGGAGTTCGACCGGCTGGTGGACGAGGCGCTCAGGCTGACCGACCCGCAGGCGAGGGCCGAGCTTTATCGCAGGGCCGAGCGGATTGCGGTGATGGACGACGCCGTCTGGCTCTTCCTCAACTACATGCAGTCCTACACACTGTTCAAGCCGTACGTCAAGGGGATCGTGCTCACGCCTTTGGGGGAATTCCGCATCCCGCTCGAGAGGCTCCGTATCGAAAAGGACGCCGCCTGACCGGCGGGACAGGCGCCAGACGATGGCCAGCTTCATCACGCGCCGGTTTCTCAGCCTTGTCCCCGTGCTCTGGGTTGCGGCCACCCTGGTGTGGCTCTTCATGTTCGTCCTGCCGGGGGACCCGGCGCGCCTGATCGCCGGTGGGCAGGGGCTCGACCCCAAGGTACTCGAATCGATCCGAGCGGAATGGGGGCTCGACGCTCCGGCCCCCCTGCAGTACCTCTCGTATCTCGGCAAGCTGCTGCGGGGGGATCTCGGCACGTCATACGTCCAGCGCCGTCCGGTTGCTTTGATCCTCTGGGAGAGTTTCCCTCCGACTCTCTTCCTGGCGGTCGCGGCGGTGCTGATCTCGTCGGCCGGGGGGCTGCTCCTGGGTGCCCTCGCCGCCCTGCAGCGGGGGCGCGGTCTCGATACGCTCGTGCTTTTTCTCGCCCTCCTGGGAGCCTCGACACCGGTCTTCTGGCTCGGGCTGATGCTGATGCTCCTGTTCGCCTCGCACCTCGGCTGGCTTCCGGTCCTGGGCTACGGCATGGACGGCGCGGTCCTGCCGGTCATCGGCATCCGGCTTCCAGAATGGGATCACCTCGTGCTGCCAGCGGTCACGCTCTCGATCGTTTCTCTGGGGGCTACCGCGCGGCTCACCCGCACCAGCCTCCTCGAGACCGGCGGCGCCGCCTACCTGACAACCGCCTCCGCGAAGGGGGCTTCGCCCTGGCGGGTCTTCGCGGTGCACGCGATGCGGAACGCCCTGCTGCCGGTCGTGACGGTGATCGGGCTCAACTTCGCGTCCCTCCTGGGGGGCGCGGTCGCCACGGAATATGTCTTCGCCTGGCCGGGGCTCGGCAAAACGATCGTCCGCGCCATCGCCCTCCAGGATTTGCCGCTGGTCGAGGGAGGGGTCCTGTTCCTGACCGTCGTCTTCGTCCTCGTGAACCTGGCGGTCGACCTTTCCTACCTTGGACTCGATCCGCGAATCCACGACCATGCCCTCGGCGCCTGATCGCTCCGGCGCGTGATCGCCCCGCCGCCTTCCTGATCCCACCCCTGCCGTAACCCCCGCCCGCCTGCGATAAGATGATGCAGGAGGGATGTTCGATGGAAGGCGAAGGCACTCTAGCCGCTGTCCCCGGAAGCCTGCAGAATCTCTACGGCATGGACCGTGGGCGCCTCGCGGCTCTCCTCGGCCCCTTCACGACCCGCTCGTTCCACGCGGACCAGGTCTACCACTGGATGCACGGCCGGCACGAGACGGAATTCAGGAAGATGACCGAGCTGCCGGCGGCGCTGCGCGACGAGCTGGCCCGGTCCTTCCGGGTGACCCTCCCCTCGGTCAAGGAGGTTCGGAAGTCCGCCGACGGGTCGAGGAAATACCTCCTGGCCCTGGAGGACGGCGCCGAGATCGAGGCGGTCCACATTGTCTATGGCAGCCGCATCACCTTTTGTCTGTCGTCGCAGGTCGGATGCCCGCTCGATTGCAGCTTCTGCCTCACCGGCACGATGGGGCTCCTGCGCAACCTGACCCCCGGAGAGATCGCCGGCCAGGCGGCGGTCCTGGCGCGGGACACCGGGACCGATCCCAAGACCACCCGCGTCGTGTTCATGGGGATGGGGGAGCCGCTCAACAACTACGACCCCGTGATGGAGGCCTTCCGAATCCTGACCGACCCGAAGGGATTCGGAATGACGCCACGCCGGATCACGCTCTCCACCGCCGGCCTGGTCCCGGGGATCGAAAGGCTGGCCCGGGAAAACCCCCGGCCACGGCTGGCGGTCTCGCTCGCGGCCGCCGACGACACGGTGCGCGGTCGGCTGATGCCGATCAACAAGAAATACAACCTCAAGTCACTGCTCGACGCCTGCCGCCGCTTTCCCCTGGGGCCGCGCGAGCGCCTGACCTTTGAATACGTCCTCCTGGACAGGGTCAACGACTCGCGGGAGGACGCCCTGAAAATCGGACAGCTGCTGCGCGGCATCAAGTCGAAGGTGAATGTCATTCCCTGGAACGACACCGGGATCGGTGGGTTCGCGACCCCTCCGCGCGAGCGCGCCTCGAGGTTTCGCGACGCGCTTCTCGATCAAGGGGTACCCGCCACCATCCGCTGGAGCAAGGGGACGGACATCGGGGCCGCCTGTGGGCAGCTGGCGCGCGCGGTCCCGGGAAAGCCGGCCGGCGCCTGAGTCAGGGAGCGGCCGCGGGATCCGCCAGGGACGCGCGCAGTTCCCTCACGGCGGCGGCGGGATCCTCGGCGCCGGCGATGGCGCCGATGGCCGCAACCCCGGCGATCGGGATCCCGCGCAGCTCGGCCGCGGTGCCGGGGACGATCCCGCCGATGGCCCAGACGGGAAGCCGCACGCTAAGGGCGATCTTCCGAAGCGCCGCCGGGCCCAGGGGCGGCCCGAAGGGGGCCTTGCTCGGTGTCATGAACACCGGGCCAAGGACGATGTAGTCGGCATGGTCCTTCTCGGCCTGCCGGGCCTCGGACAGAGAGTGCACCGACCGTCCCACGAGAAACTTCTTCCCGGCATGCTGGCGCACGCCGGCGACCGGGAGGCCGTCAGCCGGCAGGTGGACCCCCGCCGCCTTGGCGGCGAGTGCGACGTCCAGGCGGTCGTGCACGATGACGCGGCACCGCCCGCCGGCGGCGCGCGCGGCTTCGACAACCGCCATCGCCAGTTGCAGCAGCTCGCCCCCCGGCAGATCCTTCTCGCGGACCATGATCCGCTCGACCCCGCCCGCGAGCGCCCCCTGGATGACCTCCATCAGGGGCCGTCCCAGGGTCGCATTCCTGTCGGTCACGAAAAGCACACCCGGATTCGCAAAGTCACCGGTCCCCGCCCGGGCACGCGTCATGACTGCCTCAGGGCGCGGCAGAAGCCCACAAAGTCGATCGTTCCCACGACCAGCATCAGGACGCCTATGGCCGAGACCGCTCCGCGAAGGTGCCCGCTGAGGAAAACTTCGCGCAGCGCGGGGAGGTGGACGTAGGTGCTGCGCATCCAGAGCCGCGACCACGGGACCAGGGTCAGAAAGAGCCCCGCCTCGATTGTGTAAAGAAGATAGAAGAAGTAGAGCAGCGGCCGCTTCATGCCCCCTCCGGGCCCGTCACGGCCTCAGATTAGCAGATTCCCGGGCGCTTCCGGACACCTTGTGAACCGCCCGAGCCGTCTGCTAGAATTCTCTTCCCTGAACGCCGCTTCCACGGCCCGCCCGCGAGGTGCCGATCTCCGATGTCCCGGCTTCGACTGGCCTCGGTTCCATACGTCAACGCGGCTCCCCTGACCCGGGGATTCCTCCGGGGACCCCTCCGCGACCATTACGACATGACGTTCCACACGCCGGCGCGGCTCGCGGACCTGCTGCGTACCGGCGGGGCCGAGGCCGCCCTGCTTCCGGCGATCGAGTACCAGAACCTGGAGGGCGCGGAAATCCTCCCCTTCCTGTGCATCGCCAGCAAGCGCCGGGCGCGGTCGGTCTATCTTGCCTCGCGGGTGCCGCTCGAATCGATCCGCACCGTGGCGCTGGACGCCTCGTCGCGCACCTCGGCGGCCTTGCTGAAGATCGTCCTGGCGCACCATGGACTGCGGGACGTGGCGTACGAAGAGCGGCCCCCGTCACTTCCCGGGATGCTCCTCGACCACGACGCGGCGCTCCTGATCGGCGACCCGGCCCTCACCGCCGACACGTCAGACCTGAAAATCCACGACCTGGCCGAGGAGTGGTTCGCTATCACCCGGCTGCCGTTCGTCTTCGCCGTCTGGACCGTCCGCCCGGGCGCCGTGATGCCCGAAGGGCTGCAGCCTTTTCTTGATTCCCGCCGTGAGGGGCTCGCCGGCATCGCGTCCATCGCGGCCGAGACGGCGCCCCGCCTGGGCCTGCCGCCCGCCACGATCGAGGAGTATCTCAGGGTCAACATCCACTATCATCTGGGGACTGAAGAGGTCAAAGCGCTCGATCTATTCTTCCGGCAGGCGCACGAGCTGGGTCTCGTCCCCGCCCGCCGGAGCATCCGGTTCCACCACCCCGCCGGCGGCGTGACGGCGGAGGACATCAGCGCGGACGAGGAGATCGCATGGAAGAATCGCTGAACAGGACGACCGGGCCCGCTGCAGGGCTGCCGGGCGCGGGCACGGATTTGCCGGCTGCGGGGCTGCCGGGTGTCGTCGCGCACTGGCAGCGGGTGGCGGACGACGAGCTGCGCGCGGCCCGCGCCGCGTCGCCCGAGGTTGAGAGCATCCTCGCCGGCGCCGCGGACGGGCAACGGATCGACGCTGTAGACGCGCTACTCCTGCTGCGGGAAGCGCCGCTTCTCGATCTCGCCATGGCGGCGGACCTCATTCGCCGCAGGGTTCATCCCGAGCCGGTCGTCACCTACATCGTCGACCGGAACATCAACTACACGAATGTCTGCGTGGCGCGCTGCTCGTTCTGCGCGTTCTACCGCGACCCGGGTCACCCCGAAGGATACCTCCATTCGAAAGAATCGCTGTTCGAGAAGATCGAAGAGACCCTGGCGCTCGGGGGCACCGGCGTCCTGATGCAGGGCGGGCATCACCCCGACCTGGCCATCGAGTGGTACGAGGACCTCCTGCGCTCGTTCCGCGACCGCTTCCCGCGCCTGCACATCCATGCCTTCTCCCCCTCCGAGATCCAGCACATCGCGCGCGTCTCGAGGCTGGGGATCGAAGAGACGCTCCGGCGCCTCATGGCCGCGGGGCTGATGAGCATCCCCGGAGGGGGAGGCGAGATCCTGGTCGACGAGGTGAGACGGAGGATCTCGCCACTCAAGACGATGTCGGACGACTGGCTCGGCGTGATGGAGACGGCGCATGCCGTCGGCCTCCCGACGACGGCGACGATGATGTTCGGCCACGTCGAAGGTTTCGCCGACCGCATCGCACACCTCGCCAAGGTGCGCGACCTGCAGGACCGAAGCCTGGCGCGTGGCGCCCGCGGCTTCACCGCCTTTATCGCCTGGACCTACAAGGCCGAAAACACCGCGCTCGGCGGCCGCGAGGTGACGAGCGCCGACTACCTCAGGACGCAGGCGGTCTCCCGCATCTTTCTCGACAACATCCCCAACATCCAGTCTTCGTGGGTCACGCAGGGGAAGGAGATCGGCCAGGTCGCGCTCAAGTTCGGCGCCAACGACATGGGCAGCATCATGATCGAGGAAAACGTCGTGCGCGCCGCCGGCGCCCACGGCTGCACCACCCGCCCCGAGATCGAACGTCTCATCCGCGAGGCCGGCTACACCCCGAGGCAGCGCGACACGCTCTACAACCTCGTCCCCTGAGACGGCGCCGCAGGGATGCCTTCAGCCCCTCTGGCCTCCGCGCTGACCGCCCTACTGACCGCCGTTCCGACCGCAATGGCCGCGCCGGTCTGGGTCTCTTTCGACTCGCCGGCGGGGCTCGTCGTGTTCAAGGCGCACATCAATGGACAGTTCGAAGTGCGTCTTCTCCTCGACACCGGGGATCCCACGGGGCTGACGCTCCGGGAGGAGGTGGCCCGCAGAATTGGCCTGCCTCGGGGCCCGGAGGTCAGAAGACGCGCCATAGGTCCGGTCGGCAGCGAAAGATTCACGCTCCACCGCTCGCGCGTCGAGACGCTCGAATTCGGCGGTATCGAGATCCGCGATCAAGCGATCTGGGTTGTTCCCGGTGCGCCCCGCTTCGCCGAAGCGCTGGGCACGGAGGTGGACGGCTATCTGGGTGTAGAGGCGCTGCGGGGCCTCGTCGTCACGCTGGACTACCCCGCGCGGCGTGTCAAATTCGAGCGTCCCGGCGGCCCGGCGGAAGATGGCCTGTCGTACCCGCTGCGGATCGTGGAGAACCGGCTGCTGGTCGAAGCGACGTTGGGGGGCGGCCCGCCGCGGACGATGATCCTGGACACCGCCTGCGCCGTGACCCTGGTGTCCACCGCGGATCGCCGCCTGACGCGCCCCGCTCCCGCCCGAAACGCCCGCATCACCGACGGCGCCGGAGGCATCGCCGCGCTCCCGGCCCGGGCGCTCCCCTCGCTCGGGCTGGTGGGCAGGGTGTTCGTCGATCTCCCGGTGGCTCTGTACGATTTCTCCGCCCCGCCGCCCGGACTCTTTCCGGATCACACTCCCCCCATCTCCGGGATCGTCGGAAGCGACGTCCTGTCTCGCCAAGTGGTCGTCCTGGACCTCGCGAGCCGGCGACTCATGCTCGGCCCCCCTCAGCGATGAGCACGTCGATGAGCAAGCGCCGATGAGAACGCGGATGCTCTGGGCATTGCTTCTTCTCGTGGCGGGGGTCGTCCCGTGCGTCGCCGCGCTGGCGACGATCCGCTACCGCATCACCGCGACGGCCCTCGAAGTCTGGATCCTGGGGATGGCAGTGCGCCGGATCCTGCTTTCGGACATCGAGGAGGTGCATCGCCGCGGGGCCTTTCTCCGCGAGAGC
>JANMQK010000057.1:0-1963 GCA_031370485.1 Acidobacteriota bacterium
GGTTCACCGTCGGGGGCGTCGACTGCTCGACGGTCACGCGGAACGAGCAGGACTCGCCTCCGGCCGCGGTGCAGACCACTGTGGTCGTTCCGACGGGGAAGGTGGCCCCCGAGGCATCGGTGCAGGTGACCGTGCCGCAACAGGGCCCTGCCACGGGAGGCGGGTAGGTCACGGAGGCGCTGCAGCGTCCCGGTTCGGCCGGCACGGAGACGTCCCCCGGGCAGCTGAGGGCGCAGTCCCCACCGGAGACATCGAGCGTCGTGACGAAGAGCTCCCAGTCGTCGATCGAGCCGCGGTTCCCGGCCGCGTCCACCGAGACGGTCAGGGTCCAGATACCATTCGGGTCCTCGCCGTTGAACGCCGCCATGGCCTCTTCCGGGACAAGCGCCGGCGCAGGCCTGTTCCTCAGGAAGACGCGGTCGGTCACGAGGCCGGGGTCGTCCGCGTAGGGAACCTGGCCCGCGGGGTCGGCCTTGTCGAACCAGTCCGTGTCGTTGAAGCCGTCGTTGACGGAATCTCCGTTGTCGGTCGTGATCGTCACGACGGTGCCAGCGGGGGAGGTCAGCGTGACATCGAGATCCATGTTGATCGGATAGGCGAGGAAGGTGTGCATCTTCAGAGCGCCCAGGTAGGTCCCCATCCCTGAGACCGCGAGGGTGGAGGTGACCACGGACGGGCCGAATGGGATCGTCGTGGTGTTGATGTTCTGGAACCGCGTGGTCCGCGACGCCGGCGGCGCCGGAAGTGTCGTCACGTCGAGCGACCACCGGGAGATGGCGCCCATGTCGTCCATGCAGGTCTCCATGGGAGGATTCTCAACGCACATATCGGCGATGGTCAGGGTCCAGAGGCCGTTCGGGTCCTCGCCGATGAAAGCCCCCATCGCCTCCTCCGGCACGAGGGATGTCGCCACGACATTGTCCGCGTACGCCCGGTCGGTCGCGAGACCGGGATTCGAGCCGTAGGGCACTTGGCCCCCCGGGTTCGCCTGATCGTCCCAGACGGTGCCGTTGAAGACGTTCGCGAACATTCCGCCGTTGTTGCTCGTAAGCGTGGCAACGGTACCCGCAGGCGACTGCAGGGTGACTTGAAGATGCCCGTTCAGGGTGTGCGCGAGAAAGGTCTGGGCGTTGAGGTCGAGAAGATACGCTCCCGCCCCGGACACGAGGATCGTGGAGGTGACCGTACCGGGAGCGGGAATCCCGGCGGGTGTCGTGTTCGAGAAGGTGGCCGTCGTCCCGCCGCAGGAGGCCGCGGCGGCGGAGATCGCCTGGTAGCTCCCGCGCGGCGCCGAGCCGGGCGGCGTTGTCGCGGGCCCGTCGAAGGAGGGCTCGGAGGGCGCAAGCGCTCCCGCCGGGAGAGCGCGCAGCATCGTTGCCCTCCGGTCGCGGCGAGGCCGTTTCGTGATCCCGGCCCGCGCCGGCGACGATCCGAGCACCAAGAGAACGGTGCCCATCAGGCAGAACGCCAGCATCAGGACGCGCGGGGCTTTCATGGGATCTCCTTCGTGCCGATATGATTCCCGGCCGCCCGGCATTATAGAAGTAGCGGCCGTCCTGTCTACGGGTATTCACCCTAAGCCGGATACGCGGCGGCGCGCGGGTGTGTGGGGCTACTTGCCGGGGATGCCCGGCTCGGTCATCCCGCGGACGTCGAGGAGCTTGTCCAGTTCCTTGTCGGAGAGAAGCCCCATCTCCTTCGCCACGGCGCGGACCGACTTGCGTTCCTTGGCGGCCTTTTTCGCCACCTGCGCCGCCTTGTCGTAGCCGATGGCGGTGTTGAGGGCGGTGGCGATGGAAGGATTGAGCTCGAGAAGCTCCTTGCAGCGCTCGCGGTCGGCCTCGATTCCCTCAACACAGCGGGCGCGAAACGCCTCGCAGGCGGCGGCGAGGACCGTGAGGCTCTCCTGCATGGCGTAGGTCGCCACCGGCATCATGACGTTCAGCTCGAAGTTGCCATGCTG
>JANMQK010000300.1:0-2748 GCA_031370485.1 Acidobacteriota bacterium
CCGCACCGATATCTTCAGGACGCGGTGGCCGGGCCGGTCGGGGCGCTCGGGCTGGTAACCAATCATGTAGCGATGGGTCAGGTCGACCCCCACGGCGTGGCAGGAGGCTCCCATCTCCTCCGGGGAGGCGGTTTCGATGTACTCGCCGCCGCTCTCGGTGGCGGCACTCCGGATAGCATCGTCCGGGTCTCCCGCCCCGCCGCCCGCGCCGAGACGGATCGCGTAGAGGGTCACGCGGGCGTGCTTCAGAGCCTCCAGGGCGCCTGCCAAATCTCCTGCCGGCGCCGTTCCGGCCTCCGCGGAAGCAGGGTCCCCCGCCAGCAACGCCACCAGGACGCGCGAGCCCCGCCGTTTCGCGAGCGACCGGATGCCGGCCGCCAGGACCGTGTCGAGCCCGGCGTGGGAGGGCGCCGTCCCCCGCTCGGCGAGGTCTCCCACGCGCCGCGCGAAGGCCTCGCGGCCAAAGGTGAAATCCAGAGGCGCGTCGGGGTGTCCGGCGTCGGCGAGCGCGAGGGAGTGGTAGGCGGGCAGCTCGTCGGCGAGGGCGGCCGCCCCGCGCAGGAGAGCGAGGCGCCCGGCCGTATCGGCGGCGCGCGCATCCACCAGGACAGTGATCGCCAGCGGGCCGGGCTGGCTGTCGAAATGGACGATTGGCTGGCGGACTCCGTCCTCGACCAGCAGGAAATCGCTGACCGAGAGATTCTGCACCGGGTGCCCGTGCTCGTCACGCACCAGCACCGGCACGACTTCGATCGGCCGCGCGGCGCTCTGGTCCAGGTCGGCCGAGCGCGAGGTGTAAGAGACCCTGGCGCGGCGCCCCTGGCGGGTGAGCGCGCTGGCGACGATGGTGTGGCGCTTGATCTCGTCGCCAAAGTCCGCCTCGCAGGTATACGGAGGCTTGAGATCGACATGGATCAGCCGGCCATCGACGAAGAAATCCACCTGTTGGACGTCGTCCCCTTCCGGGACCGTCGTGTCGATGACGATCGACTGCCGGTCTCTCAGGTACGGGTCGCGGGGCGCCGCCAGGACGATGGAGAAGCCTGCGTCGTCGCCGCTGCGCTGGGGGTCCGAGATCGCCGCGGCGGCCGGGCCGCGGCGCGGCTTCGGCGGTCCGGGGAGAAGGAGGCTGTGCCCGAGCGGAAGGGCAAAGGAAATGACGACGGCGGCCACGACCCATCGGCGCTTTCTCGGCACGACCCCGCTCCCTCCCGCTTCGCCGCCGTGAGACACGCCGGCGGGTGAAAGATAAGGAGGCGATGCGGTTGCGTCAAGCCGCGCCTCCTTCGACGAGGCGCTCCTCGGTGTAGGATGGAGAAGATGAACAACCCCCGGCCCATCGCCGCCGCGCGCGATCTGGACGCGCGGGTCACGGCCCCGCCCTCGAAGAGCGTCATGCAGCGAGCGCTGGTCGCGGCGGCTCTCGCTCCGGGCGTGTCGCGGCTCATGAACCCGCTGCTGGCGGGTGACCCGCTGGTTCTCATCGCCGCGCTCAAGGCTGTCGGCATTCCCGCCAGGATTCGAACCGACTCCGGCGTGCTGCCCGGTGACGACGTGGTGATGGGGGATGACGTGGTGACGGGCGGCGCCGTGATGACGGGCGATGGTGGCCGGGTGGTCGAGATCGAGGGGGGTGGAGGGCGCATTCCGGCCGAGGCGGTCCGGCTCGAGGTCGGCAACGCGGGGACCGCGATGCGCTTCCTCACCGGGATGCTCGCGGCCGGCCACGGCACCTACATCATCGACGGCGACGAGCGGATGCGGCGCCGCCCGATCGAGGATCTCCTGAGGGCACTCCGCGCCCTGGGGGCGGCCGCCGAGTCGGTGGGGGGGAACGGCTTCCCCCCGGTCGGCGTGGGGGGGCGCGGCCTTCCGGGAGGAGTGGCGCGCCTGAGGGGGAGCCGCAGCAGCCAGTACCTTTCGGCGATCCTGCTCGCGGCGCCGGCGGCGGCGGGAGAAGTGCGGGTCGATCTGGAGGGAGACCTGGTGTCGCGGCCCTACGTCGACCTGACCATCGACGTGATGCGGCGCTTCGGTGTCGAGGTGACGGCGGCGCCGTCCGGTCCCCTGGCGCGATCTTTCACGGTCCCCGCCGGGCAGGCCTACCGGCCCTCCGTCTTTTCGATAGAAGGGGACCATTCCTCGGCGTCGTACGCGCATGCCGCGGCCGCTGTCGCCGGAGGGCGCGTGCGGGTTGACGGGCTCCACCCCGACTCACGCCAGGGGGACGCCCGTTTTCCCGAGATCCTGGCCAGGATGGGGTGCCGGGTCGAACGGGGCCCGACCTCCGTGATCGTGGAGCGGACCGGCGCGCTCGAGGGCATCGAAGCCGACCTCCGGGGGATGCCGGACATGGCGCCGACCCTCGCGGTCGTGGCCCTGTTCGCCAGGGGGCCGACGCGGATCTCCGGGGTGCCGCACTTGCGCCTCAAGGAAAGCGACCGGATCGCCGCGCTGGTCCAGGAGATCCGCCGCCTCGGCGGTGAGGCGGAGGAGCACGCCGACGGCCTGACCGTCATCCCGCGGCCGCTTCACGGCGCCACGGTCGAGACCTACGGCGACCACCGGGTGGCCATGGCATTCGCCGTCGCCGGGCTCGGCGTGCCGGGAATAGCCATCAGCGACCCCGCGTGCGTCGCCAAGTCGTTCCCCGCCTTCTGGGATTCTTTCAACCAGATCGAGCGCTCGCGATAGCGCTTTGCCCGAAACCTAATCCCAAAAAGAAAAACCCCGCGGGCTGCCCCGCGG
>JANMQK010000070.1:0-10087 GCA_031370485.1 Acidobacteriota bacterium
GGCGGGCCGCCCGGCCCCCCGCCGAACCGTGGCTCGTACTTCTGGAACTGGATCAGCTGCGTGCCGAACTGCGTGAAGGCCGACGTGACCTCGTTGCCGAAGCCGGTGATGAAGCTGACCATCAGGATGACCGTGGCGACCCCGGCGATGACGCCGAGCAGCGTCAGCATGCTGCGCACTTTCTGCTCCCAGAGCGCGGACAGGGCCACGCGCACGTTCTCGCCCAGCGAGGAGAGCAGGCGGCCCGGGGAGATCACTCGGCCCTCAGCGCGTCGATCGCGTTCAGCCGCGAGGCGCTGCGCGCGGGCCAGTACCCCGCGATGATCCCGACGAGGACGGAGAGTCCCACGCCGAGAAGCACGATCCCGGGGCTGAGCGCCGCCGGGAATTCGAGCCCGTGCTTGATGAGGAGGGCGAAGCCGCCACCGACGGCGGCGCCGGCAATGCCTCCGCCCGCCGACAGCAGCGTCGCCTCGAGAACGAACTGGCGCCGGATGTCCCGCTCCAGGGCGCCGACCGCCTTGCGCACGCCGATCTCCTGCGTGCGCTCGAGCACCGAGACGAGCATGATGTTCGTGATCACGATCCCACCGATGCCCAAAGACACCCCCGAGATGAGCAGCATCAGCACGAAGGCCGCGGTCGAGATCTGCACCCACAGCGTCTGCAGCGCCTCGTTGGTCACGACCCCGAACGGGTCGAGCGCCTTGAACGTGGCGTGGCGCAGGGCGCGCAGCACGGTCCGCGCCTCGTCGCCCGAGCGCTCGACCCCGGCCACGCCGCCCCGCGCCTGGAGCAGCAGGTCGAGCGACTGGCGGGCGCCGAACCAATGCTGGTGGGTGCGGATCGGCACGTAGACGCGGTTGTCCTGGTTCTGGCCCAGGGTGCGCCCGCGCCGGGCGACAAGCCCGATCACGCGGCACGGTTGGCCCTCAATCGTTACCTCGCGGCCGATCGGGTCGATCTGCGGGAACAGCTCCTCCTTGACGTCCCAGCCGATGATCGCCAGCGCCTGCGCGCCCCGGGCTTCGGCGTCGATGAAGTAGCGGCCGGCCGCCAGGTCGACGTTGAACAGCTGCGGGTAGTTGGCGGTTGTGCCGAGAATCTGCTGGTCCGCCAGACGGCGCTCGCGGTAGCGGACCGCGCCCGCGCTCGTCACCTGCGCCGCGATCGCCGAGGACCGGGTCAGCAGCTCGGTCAGACGCGTGTACTCGTCCCAGTCGATGTCCTTGCGCTTGAGGGCGAGCAGGAACTGGTCGCGTCCCCGGATGATGCCGAACTTGGTCAGCACCCAGACGTCGGGGGAAAGCACGATCACGCGCTCCTGGACGTAGGCGTTGAGCCCGGCGATGACCGAGACGACACCGACGATGGTCGACACCCCGATGATGATCCCGAGTAGCGTGAGAACGCT
The DNA here is from genome assembly GCA_031370485.1 of Acidobacteriota bacterium. GTDB lineage: Bacteria > Acidobacteriota > Polarisedimenticolia > Gp22-AA2 > Gp22-AA2 > JANMQK01. The sequence goes on from JANMQK010000070.1 coordinate 1,415, forward strand.
GCGCAGGGCGTGGGCGCGGATCGCCGACAGCGCCTCGAGGAAGAGCTCTCCGAAGGACATGGTTCGCCTCAGCGCGCGGCGCCCGTTGTCGCGCCCCCGCCGGCCGGCTCTTTTTCCTCGGCGACGGCGTCGCCGGGCTTCATCTCGCGCAGCGCGCGGAACGGGCCGCTGACCACCGTCTCGCCCCCCTGCAGGCCCTCGACGACCTCGATAGACATTTCGCCGATGAGGCCGGTGCGGACGGGTTGGAAGCGCGCCTTGCCTTTATCGGCGACATAGACCCCTTCCTCGTCCCGCGCCGCGCCGGGGCCCGGCGTCTCGCCGGGCTTGCGCTCGGCGTCGCGGACGACGAGCGCTTGGAGCGGCACGGCGATAGCCTTGGCGCGGAACCCGGTCAGGATGTCCGCCTGGACCGACAGCCCCGGTTTGATCCCGGCCGGCGGGTTCTTGATCTGGATCTTGACCTTGAACTTGATCGCCTGCTCGACGCTGCCGGCTTGTAGTATCGGACTGCTCCCGACCTCGGTGACGACCCCGTCGAAGGTCTTGTTTGGATAGGCGTCGACGCGGACGCGTGCCTTCTGGGCGACCTGCACCGACGGGATCGAGGTCTCGTCGACCTCCATCTCGGCCTCGACGACGGACATGTCGGAGATCGTGAGCAGCACCGTCCCGGGGCTGTTCTGCACGCCGATGACCGCGACCTCCCCCTCCTCGACCCGTCGCGCGGTGACGATCCCGTCCATCGGCGCGCGGACGACCGTCTTGGCCAGGTTGTTGCGCGCGCCCTCGAGGGTCGCTCGAGCCTGCTCGACGCGGCGCTCGGCGGCCTGGACGGTGGCCTCTGCGGTCGCGAGCGCGGTGCGCGCCCGCTCGTGGTCGGCGGCGGAGAGGATCCGCGCGCGGAAGTTCTCCTCCGCGCGTTCGAAGTCGAACCGCGCCTGCGCCAGGCTCGCGCGCGCGGCCTCGACGTCCTGGAGCAGCGCATTCATCCCGGCCTCGGAGCTGCGCGCGGCGGCGCGTGCGTTGACCGGGTCGATCTCGAGCAGGAACTCCCCCTTGGTGACCACGTCCCCCTCCTCGACCGCGAGGTGGGTGATCTGGCCCGGGATCGTGGCCGAGATATCGACCTTTTTCTGCGCCTGGATGTTTCCGTTGGCGCTGACCTTGGCCTGCAGGTCCTCCTTGCCGATCTTCGTCATCTGGACCTGCGTGGGCCTGGGGCCGCGCTGGAGCACGGCGAACGTGACCGCGCCACCGAGCACGACGACCCCGGCAAGGACCCACCACCAACGTTTTCTCATGATGCCCTCGGCCCTCCCGGGCGGCACACTCTCCCCACGCATGTGTGAAGTAGGCTGCATGGTACGACGGAGCAGGTCTTTCCTGTCAACCCGGGATCGACGCGGCGATCGCGGCGCGGTCGATCTTCCCGCGTGGTGTGCGGGGAAGCGCCGGGACAACGACCACGCGCCGCGGGATCTTGTAGCTGGCGAGGCGTCCACGGCACCAAGTGACGACCGACTCCGCGGTCACCGAACCGTCGCTGCAGGCCACCAAGGCGCATAGTCGCGGTTCGCCGGCGCTTGAACCGTCCAGGGCATGCACAACCACGTCGTCAACGTGAGCGAGCCCCGCGATGATGTGCTCGACCTCCGAGGCATTGACCTTGCGGCCCCGCACATTGATCAGGTTGTCGAGCCGCCCGAGCAGTTGAAGCTCGGCGCCGCGCCGCCGGGCCAGGTCCTGCGACACGAAGCGTCCGCCCCGTAGGTGACTTTCGGGAACAGGCACGTAGTCCAGCGCCACGGCGTCCGACTCGACCACCACGCGGCCGCCCGACGCGGGGTCGAGACCCTCGACGGCCTGTAAGGTAATCTTGACTCCGGGAATCGGCTCACCGACGGTGCCACGCTCGCCCGCTTCGCCGCTGGGGTCATAGGCAATTCCTCCCGTTTCGCTCGCTCCATAGAACACGTGCAGACCGCGCCCGACACGGCGGCGGTAGTCATGCGCCGTCTGCGGCAGGAGGGGAGCTCCCGCGGTGATGACCAGCCGGACGGACGGGGGCATCGGCGTGGGATCGGTGAGCCGCAGCCACGCGGCGACCCAGGAGGGTACTGTCGGCAGCACCGTAGCCTCGAACTGCGCAGCCGCCTCGATAAGCGCAAACGGTCCTGCGTTCCCGGGGATGACGAGCGGGATGCCATGCACAAGGGCCGGCACCACGAGGCTCGACAGGCCGTAGCTGTGGGTAAAAGGGACCATCGCCATCAGCCGATCCCCGTTTCCGATACCCATCACAGCGCGCAACGAGGCGTCGTCGGCGAGAAGAGCCTCGCTCGATGTCGCCACCCCCCGGGGCCTGCCGGCGGATCCGGAGGTCATCTTGACGACGGCCGCCCCTGTCGTCGCCGCGGGCCCTGACATCCCGGCGAAGACATCTGGAGCCGCTTCGATGCGAAAGTCCTCTGGTCGGCGCGGATGGATCTCCCGGACGCGCAGTACGCCGGCCAGGCCGAGAGTCTCGGCGCCGCTATTGATCTCCGCGTCGGTGGCGCCTCCATCGATGAGAACCGTGGCATGGCCTGCACGCCGGCAGGCGACGAAGCCGGCGAGCAGTCCGGGACCATTCGGGCCGAGGAGGCCCAGGGGCGCTCCGGGGGGGATCGACCGGTCCGCGATTACCCGTCCTGCGGCGCGGGACAGGGCATCGAGATCCGTGACGCTAACCCGAAATTCAGGCGCGGCGACGATGGTCTTCGAACCGTCGCGGGCGACGAGGCGATCGAATGCCTGCACGATGGCGTCGGTCTTCATCGAAAGTGTTTCCCCTCGCCGCCATGATACTTGACGCTCCGGTGCTGTGATACGATTCCGCCACTTGAATGCAGTCCATTGTCGGCGCGGCGGCCAGTTTCCGGGAGGTGTTTCGCCAGTCGGTCGGCGCCGCATTGTGACTCTTTTTGGAGCAGCCGTGATTCTGCAGGGAAGGGTGGCCGCAGCCATCCCGGCCTACCAGGCCGGAGAGACCGTCGGGGAAATCGTGCGTGGCACGCGGGAACTGCTGGCCGAGGTGCTGGTGGTGGATGACGGATCGTCGGATCGCACCTCCACGGCCGCCGAAGGCATGGGGGCCCGGGTGCTGCGCCATCCGCGCAACCTCGGCAAGGGGCGGGCCCTGCTGACGGCGTTCACGGACCTGCTTGGCCGCGGGTTCTCCATGGTCGTCACCCTCGACGCGGACGGACAGCATCTCCCCCGCGAAATCCCGCGCCTGCTGGAGGCGGCGAAAGCGGGCGCCGACCTGGTCGTGGGAAGCCGCGCGCACCTGTTCGGCAGGATGCACCCCGTGCGGTGCGCGAGCAACCGCTGGTCCACCTGGGCCATTTCCCGGATTGCCGGTCTGACGCTACCGGACGTGCAGAGCGGTTTCAGGCTCTACACACGGCATCTCCTGGAGCGAACCGGGTTCCCGGAGCCGCGCTTCGAGGCCGAGAGCGCCGTGATCGTGCGCGCGGCTCGGCTCGGGTTTCGGATCAGGTGCGTGCCGGTGGCGCTTGAAGCCGCCGACGGGCGAGCCACCAGCCACTACAGGCCCCTCATCGACAGTCTGAGGATTGCCGAGGCCGTCGTTCGCGCCCGGTTGGAGAGCCGTCGCGGCAGCACTTCGCCGCGCATTCCCTGCTGACGGGGTCTACCTGATCACCCTCCGTCTCCGGGGTGAACGAGAGGAACCGGCTTCAGCCCCGCCGCCTCGACCGCGTCGAGCAGGCGGGGCAGGACCTCCAGGACGACCGGGCCCCCGGAGGCCCCGCGCGCGCTCGAACCGTCGTGAAGGAGGAGGATGTCGCCGGGGGCGAGCCCGCGGAGGAGTCGCGCCAGGACGCGTCCGGCGTGGCCGCTCACTGTGTCGAAGCCGCGCCGCGTCCACGCCACCAGATCGAGCCCCGCCCGCGCGAGCGCCGGCTCGAGCAGGGGGCTCCTGATCCCCGCGGGTGCGCGGAAAAACCGGGGCGCGTGACCGGTTGCCGTCGCGATGGCCTCCTGGGCGCGCTCGATTTCATCACGCAGCATCGCCGGAGGGAGGAACCAGAATGCGTTGCGATGCCGGTGGGAATGGTTCTCGACCCGATGGCCGCGCCGCGCGATCTCCGCGGCGACGCCGCGATGCGCCTCGACCCTCCGCCCGATGCAGAAAAACGTCGCGCGCGCCCCGCGGGCGTCGAGCATGTCGAGGACCCGGGGGGTGGTTGTCGGATCCGGCCCGTCGTCGAACGTGAGCGCGATCTCGCGCCGCGACCGGGCGGCGGGCGGAAGGCGGGCGAGGGTCGGCCCCAGCAGCGTGCCGCGCGGACACAGGCCCGCCCCCACAACCAAGAGATGGTCGGCGATGAGCGCTCCGACCACGACCGGCCAGGTGGTCGGGGCGAGGATCAGTGCCGCGGAGCCGCCCAGATGGATCCCCGCCGAAACGCGCAGGAGCGGGGAAAGCCTCCACGGGCGCGCGCCCGCAGCGTTCGATGAATTCGTACTATACTTTTCCACTTTATTGTCGGCACCGGGTACTGAGGTTAACGAGAACCGCCTGGCGAGGTCAAGCGATGCCGGAGACCCAAGCAACCCGGTCGAGAATCAAGCAGCTTCTCGTGGAGGCGCTTCACCTGGAGGGGGTGGACCCCTCGAAGATCGCCGACGACTCGCCGCTTTTCGGCGAAGGTCTCGGGCTCGACTCCGTGGACGCCCTGGAGCTGGTGGTCGCTCTCGAGAAGGAGTTCGGCGTCCGAATCCAGAACCACGAGGTCGGCAAGGAGGCGTTCGCCTCGATAAGCGCCCTGGCGGCCTTCGTCGATGGACGCCTCGCCGCCGCGGGGAAGCCGAATGCCGGGAGCTGATCCCGATCCCGGAGCGTCCCGCGCCGTCGTCGTCACCGGTATCGGCGCGGTCAGCCCCTTCGGCTGGAACCTGGAGTCGTTGTGGGAGGGCCTGCGCTCCGGCAGGACCGCCATCGGTCCGTTCGACCGTTTCGACCACGGTGACCAGCGCACGCACCTCGCAGCCCAGGTCGACCTGGCCGGAGAGCCGGAGCGGCCGCGTGGCAAGACTCGCCGGCTGACCGTCGCCGATCGATTCGCCATCGCCGCGGCCCGCGAGGCCGTGGCGCGGTCCGCGATCGACCTCGGCGGCCGCGGGGGGCGGACCGGCGTCTACTTCGGCAGCAGCACAGGCGGGATGCTCGAGACCGAGATCTACCTTGAGGCCCTCCTCAGGACCGCGGCCCGCCGAGGGAGGCCGCCTGCGCCGGGCCTCCTCGCCTCGCAGCAGAACAACGGCCCCGGCGACGCGGTGGCCCGCGACCTCGGGATCGGCGGACCCGTCGAGACCATCTCCGCCGCGTGCGCCTCGGGCGCGATGGCGATCGGCGACGCCATCCTCGCCGTCCGTCGCGGGGAGGTGGACGTCGCGATCGCCGGAGGCTCCGACTCACTCTGCCGGCTGACGTACGGGGGGTTCAACGCGCTTCGCTCGGTGGACGAGCGGCCCTGCCGGCCGTTCCGCGCGGAGCGCGCCGGCCTGTCGCTTGGCGAGGGCGCGGCCGCGCTCGTCCTGGAGCCGCTCGAGCGGGCCCTGGCGCGCGGCGCGCGGCCGCTCGCCCTCGCCGCCGGGCAGGCGGCGACCTGCGATGCGCACCACATGACGTCGCCGCACACCGAGGGGCTGGGCGCCGCGGAGGCCATCCGCGGGGCGCTCGCGGGAGCGCGGCTCGACCCTTGCGAGATCGACTTCGTCAACGCCCACGGCACCGGCACCCCGCTGAACGACGCGGCGGAGTGCGAGGCCCTCGTCGCCGTGTTCGGCGGCCGGGCGCCGGATCTTCCAGTGACCTCCACCAAGTCGCTCGTCGGGCACCTGCTGGGGTCGGCCGGGGCGCTGGAGGCCGTGGCGACGATCCTCTGTCTGCTCCATGAGGAGGTCCACCCGATGCCGGACGATGGCACGTCCGATCCGGGGATCCGGCTGGGGCTGGTCCTGGGACGCCCTTTGCGCCTCGCGCGGGCGAGCCACGCGCTCTCCACGAGCCTGGCCTTCGGCGGAGCCAATGCCGCGCTCGTGTTCACACGCCACGGAGATCCGGACCCTGCGCGCTGAGGCGGTTGTCACGGGACTCGGGACGATCAGTGCCTGCGGGCACGGGCGCGAGGCGCTTGCGACCGCCCTTGCGGAGGGGAAGCCCGTGGCCGCCGAGGTGGACCGTGGCGACGGGCTGCACCGCGAGGGCGGAGCGCGGCTCGCCGCGCTCGTCAAGGAGCGGGACGTCTCGCGCTGGGTTTCTCCCGCGGCAGCCCGCCGGATGAGCTTCGCCTCGAAGCTCGCCGTGGCCGCGGCCCGCATGGCCCTGGCCGAGGCGGGCATAGACAGAACGGAGGCCGGCGGTCCGCGCACCGGCGTCTATCTTTCCACCACGTTTGGCCCAGGACTCTTCACGGAAAAACTCCTGCGGCAGATTCTTCTCGAGGGGGCCGAGGCGGCGCAGCCGTTCTATTTTTCGGAGTGCGTCGCCAACGCCCCCGCCGCGCAGCTCGCCATCGTCGTTGGCGCGCGCGGCCCCAACGTTACGCTGACCCAGCGCGAGTCGGGGCCGCTCCTCGCCGTCGCCCGTGCGGCCCAGGCGGTGCGCGAAGGGCGTGTGGACAGGGCCTACGCCGGGGCGGTCGAGGAGGTCACCCCGATGCTGCACGCGCTGCTCGACCGTCTCGACGCGCTGGCCCGGAAGGAGGGTGCGCTCGCGGAAATGGCGCGCCCGTTCGACCGGCGACGCGACGGTTTTCTCGCGGGGGAGGGGGCGACCGTCCTCGTTCTCGAGCGCGAGGACGCGGCGAGGGCGCGCGGCGCGCGATTGCTCGCGCGGGTGGCGTGGAGCGGCGCCGCGTTCGACGCGACCGCCACAGCCTCCGACTGGGGCGTTGGCGAAGCACAGCTCGCCGCGGCCCTGCGCGCGGGACTCGACGAGGCGCCGGGCGGAGCGGCCGGGTTCGGGGCCGTCGTCTCCGGCGCTTCGGGGGCCCGGCGGGGCGACCGCATCGAGGCGCGCGTCCTGCGCGCGGCCTGGGGCGAGGTGCCGCTCCCGTCCGTCCTGGTGCCGAAGGCAGTCACCGGAGAGTACGGGGGCGGGATCCTGGCCCCGGGGTTGCTCGCTCTCGAGGGAGCGCGTTTCGGTCCCACGCCGGGATTCGCGGAGCCCGATCCCGCGGCCGGTGTCACGCCCCACCTTGGTGGAGCGCTTGGGATCCCCTCGCGAGTTCTGCTGACCGGGCTGGCGTCCGGCGGGGCGGCCGCATGGCTTGTCCTGGAGCGCGCGTCGTGAGCGGGGCCATGCGCGTGGCGCTGGTCACGGGCGGGAGCCGCGGCATCGGCCGCGCGATCGTGCAGGCGCTGGCCGGGGAGGGCTGGACGGTCGCGTTCACCTGGCGCGAGCGTGAGGACGAGGCGCGGCGCCTGGCGGGGGAGCTCGGGGACGCGGCGCGTCCTTTCCGGCTCGATCTGCTGGATCGGTCGCGCCCGGGGGATCTCGTTGTCGAGGTCGAGGACCAGGTGGGACCGATCGCCGGCCTCGTGAACAATGCCGGCGTGCGGCGCGACGGGCTGCTCGCGGCGCTCCCCGACAACGCCTGGGACGAGATGATCGACGCCAACCTCGGTGGTGTCTTCCGCTGTTGCCGCGCCGTGATCCCGCGCATGTTGCGCCGCCGGGCGGGCTCGATCGTCAACGTATCCTCGCTGACCGCGGTGCACGGCCTCGCCGGACAGACGGCGTACGGCGCCGCCAAGGCGGGCATCCTCGGTCTCACGCGCTCGCTGGCGCGGGAGATCGGCTCGCGCGGGATCCGGGTCAACGCCGTCGTCCCGGGGTTCGTACCGACCGAAATGGTCGCGGACGTGCCGCCCGAAATGGTCACGGCGCTGCGCGCCGCCGAGGTGCTGCCGATGGGGGTGACCGCGGCCTCCGTCGCGGGCGCCGTGGCGTTCCTGCTGTCGGAGCGCGCGGCCTCCATCACCGGCCAGGCCCTCGTCATCGACGCCGGCATGACGGCGTAGGAGCGTGCCCGATGCCGTCTGACGCCGGGAGCGGGGCGAGCGGCGACCATCTCGCCGGGTTGCTCCCTGCCGAGCTGATCCCTCTCTTCGACGACCGCTTCGACAGGTCGTGCGCCCTGTTCGAGGAGTACGTCCACCGGCTGGCGCTTCGGGTTGTCGGCGCCACCGGGATCGACGCCGCGGCGCGGGAGCCGGGGACTCCCGGCGAGATCGCGGCGCGTGCTGGCCTGGACGCGGCCCGGGCAGAGGTCGCGGTGGGCTGGCTCCTGGCCACGCTTGCACTGGCCGGGCGCGCAGCGCGCGCCGGCGACGGGCGTTTCCAGATCCCGGCGGCGCTTCCCGATCTCGACCCCGAGGAGGTGGCCCGGGCGCAGGAACGCCACGATCCGTCCGCCCTGGCGTCCTACCGGATGGCGGCCCACGTGGCCGCGTTGTATCCGCCGGCGCTTCGCGGGACGGTGACCGGCGAGGAGGCCCTGTTCGCGCCCGATCGAATCGGGGCCTGGTTCGAGTACTTCTCCAACGACAATGTCATCTATGCGGCAGGCAACCGCATCGGAGCGATCGCGGCCGAGC
>JANMQK010000081.1:0-3893 GCA_031370485.1 Acidobacteriota bacterium
CGAGCGCCGCGGATCGGGTGCGAGTCATCCCTTGCCCGAGAGGTCCACGATCATCCGGGCGAACTCGTCCTTGTACTCGGGCGGGTACGCGGTCTTCTCCTCCGAGGCCACCACGCCGAGCCGGGGCTTGTAGCCCGTGAACTCGGTGTAATGGACGGTGAGCCAGTCCTTGTCCTTCACCTGCCTCAGCTCGCCGAGGTCGCGGGTCTCGCCCTTCTTGTTCTCGAGATACGCCTTCCAGGCTTCGTCGGATAATGCGGCTTGCGGCAGGATGACGAGCGCAGCGAAGACCATCCAGGACATCACGAACCGTTTCGTCATGGCGGCAACCTCCCTCGATGATCGCGCGGCCTCGCAGACCGCCTGCATCCGCGGCCTGCGCGAATCGCTAGCGTTTCGGATTCTCGCGGCGGACCAGGTCGCCCTTCTTGGCGCCCTCGCCACCCTGAATGATCTCGCCGGTCGAGAACCGCTCCTGAGCCGAGACGATCCTGACCTGGCCGATCTCCTTGTTCTCGGAGCCGAGCACCTCTTTGGTTTCCGGGTCCACGACGTCGGCGCCCCTCGACAGCAATGTCAGCACGACGCCCTCGTGGAGCCCCGCGCCGGTACCGGCGGCAATGGTGATCGTGTGATCCGTCACGTCGGCCACCATGCCCTGCCAGGGAGCCGCCTCCAGCGAGGCGGCCACGTAGTAGGCCGCCTTGTTGGCACAGGTTTGCATCGCGTTGGTAATCGGGGCCTGCTTCTTGGACCCTATCCGGGCCGCGCTGCCGACCATCCGCAGGCCGAAGCCGGCCATTCCGGTCAGCCCGGCGGTGATGCAGGTTCCATCAACCATCTGGTCGGAGACGATCTCTCCGGTCTCGGCGCGAATGACCCGCATGCTCAGCCTGCAAAATGCGATTTTCTGTTTGACGCCGAGGTCGCCGAATCCGGCTCCCGAGCTGCCCTTGCCGCCGCCCGCCGCCTTGATCTCCTCGGTGTCCTTCTCGGGATTCAGCTCGATGAGGGTGGTCTTCACGAGGTACTCGGCGCCCGTGATCCGGCCGGTCAGCACGGCGGTGGCGGAATCCACGCGGCCGCTGTCTGCCAACGCTTGCTCGCGCGCGATATCCCCGACGGCGCTCGTGCGCTCCAGCAGGTCGAAGCGATTCGTGCTCGTCAGCGCCTGCCGCACGAGATCCTCGATGTAGTTCTGCGGGTCGGCGACCATCTTCGGCCGGTCCGCCATCGCCACGATCATCTTGCTGAACACGTTCTTGTACTTGGGCGGATACGCGTTCTTCTCCTCGGATACGACCACGCCGACTCGGGCCTTGTATCCGGGATACGGGCCATATTGGATCTTGAGCCAGTCCCCGTCCTTCAACGCCTTGGGGTCGCCCAGAGGCTTTGCTTCGCCGCTCTTGTCCTCGAGGTGGGGTTTCCACGAGTCGTCGGCGACGGCCGGCAGGGCGAGCCAGCCGGCGGCAAGCAGGACACCCAACGCAATCCACAACCGGACGCGGGTCCTCATGGCGGCCTCCTCGCTACCCGCTTGATACTCACGGAAACAGTCGAGTGCCGGGAGAATATTCCTCGCCGGCCCCCCGCACCAGCCCGATTTGGCCGACGCCTCCACGCGAGACGTCGGGTGGACCGTCTTCGAGATGGCGCTGGCCGGGCGGGGCCACCCTGCTGATATTCATCCCGTGTGCTTCGCCTCGTTCGAGTCGGTCCGGCAGTCCGCCCTTACGGTCCTCCGGCGCTTCCCCATCACGCTCGCATGCGCGTGGGGCGCCTGCGCCGTGCTCGACGCGCTCATCCTCACCGGGGGCGATCACCCGGGCGCCTACGCGGGGGCCGCTTCATGGAAGAACTGGGAAGGGACTTTCAACATGCCCTGGGGCATGTTGAACAGGCCCCGTCCAGAAGTCGCGGGGGGTGCGTGCCGCGGCTCGATTCCGCCCATCCGCAGGCCCCGACGCCGCATCACAAGCATTGGCGCACCACCGCAGGGCTCAGGATTCCGCCGGTTTCGGCCGAATCTGCTAGTATCACTGGCCGCTCGAACCCCCTGACGACCCAGCCGAACAGGAGTTCCCCCGCATGTCGAAAGTCGCCGTCCTTCGCACCTCGCCCGAGACCGTCGTCGAGGACTACGGCCGCCTCATGGACCTGGCGGGCTACCGCCAGGCGCTGCCGTTCAGCGCCCAAACCTGCCTGCGCATCAACATCTCGTGGCACGTCTACATGCCCGCCTGCTCGACCACGCCCTGGCAGATGCACGGCGTGATCGAGAAGATGAAGCACGACGGCTACGATGTCTCGCGCGACCTGATCGCGGCGCAGAACGACACCGTGGTCGTGAGCTGCCGCGAGGGCACGGTCGCCAACCACCTGGCGCCGGTGCTCGAGCGCTACCAGGTGCCGATCCAGTACCTGAGCGAGCCGCCGACGGAGTGGATCCGCTACGAACCCAAGGGCAAGATGCTGGTGCTCGACCGGGTGTTCGAGAAGCAGGGCATCCAGATCCCCAAGATGCTGATCGGCAAGAACGTGATCCACATGCCCACCGTGAAGACCCACATCTTCACCGGCACCACGGGCTCGATGAAGAACGCCTTCGGCGGCCTGCTGAATCTCAACCGCCACTGGACCCATTCGGTGATCCACGAGACGCTCGTGGACCTGCTGCGCATCCAGAAGGAGATTCACCCCGGCATCTTCGCCGTCATGGACGGCACCATCGCCGGCGACGGGCCCGGGCCGCGCTGCATGCGCCCGCACATCAAGAACTACATCCTGGCGTCCGATGATTGCGTCGCCATCGACGCGATCGCGGCCAAGATGATGGGCTTCGATCCCATGGCCGACCTCAAGTTCATCCGGCTGGCGCACGAGCACGGGCTGGGTGTCGGAAACCCGTCCGAGATCGAGATCGTGGGCGACGACATCCGGAACGTGAACTTTGGCTTCCGCGGCAGCCTGAACGAGAACACGCTGGCCTCGCGCGGCCAGAAGCTCATCTACTGGGGCCCGCTTAAGCCGCTCGAGAACCTGCTGCTGCGCTCGCCGATCGTGCCGTGGAGCTACGCCGCCTCGCGCGCCTACCACGACGGGTTCTGGTACCCGGTCAACGGCATGCCGCGCGTGCGTGACATCCTGAAGACCCCGTGGGGCCAGCTGTTCAACGCCTACGGCACGGGGAGCGCGCTGCAGAAGGCGTAGCCGGAATCATCGGGGTAGGCGACGCCGCGGCCAAGTGGCTGCGGCGTCGATCTTTTCGTGGCGGCGGCGGGTCCCGGAGGACGCGCCGGGCGCGGCTTCAGATCGCCCTCCGGGGTGCCGATAACCCCCTCCGTCCGGCCGCCGTCCCACCCCGCACCACACCCGCTCGTCATGGCCAGAACGCGGCGTCGCAGTCGGGCTCAAGCTCGGGGGAGATCACGATGAACGGTTCAATGCTTCCCATGATCGTCGCGATGGCGGTCCTCTTCATGGTGGTCGCCTCGATGTGGCGGCTGTTCGCCAAGGCCGGCGAGGCCGGCTGGAAGTGCCTGGTGCCCATCCTCGGCGCGCTCGTCTACCTCAAGATCACGGGACGCCCGTGGTGGTGGCTCCTGCTCTTGTGCATTCCGGGAGTGAATCTCATCCCCGGCGTCATCACCTGCTTCGACCTGGCCCGCGTGTACGGCAAGGGCGCGGGCTTCGGTTTCGGCCTGCTGCTGCTCGGGCCGATCTTCTTCATGGTGCTGGCCTTCGGGGACGCCCGCTACGTCGGACCCGCCGGACGCCAGGCGCCGGCGCCAGCGATGAAGCGCGCCGCCTAGATCCGCGAAACGCGAGAGCGCCCCGGCGGGACCCCGCCGGGGCGCTCTCGTTGGGCGCTCCGCGCGCCGGTCGCCGGC
>JANMQK010000129.1:0-2710 GCA_031370485.1 Acidobacteriota bacterium
TGAGCGTCGCGTCCAAGCGTCACCCGGCGACACTTGGACCCGGGTAACCAGTTCGGTAGCGTCCGCCCGGTGGACGCGCTCTTCGACGAAGTCGACCGGAGTCCCGACGGCCCATCCGTCGGCGCGTTCTTCGACTTCGACGGCACCCTGATCGACTCCTACCAAGCGATCACCCAGAGTCTCAATCACGTCCGCTCGACGTTTGCGCTGCCGCCCCTCGACGCCGCCAAGGTGAAGGCGATGGTGGGGCACGGGCTCGAGCAGCTGATGAAAGAGGCGGTCGGCCCGGAGCGCGTCGAGGAGGGGGTGCGGCTGTTCCGCGAGTCGTACGCCGCCATCTGCGAGAAGGAGACCACCATCCTCCCCCAGGTGAAGGAAACGATTGAAGAGCTCGATCGCCGCGGCTACCAGATGGCGATCGCCACGAACAAGCCGTCCTACTTCGCGCGCGACATCCTGAAGGCCCTGGAGCTGGACCACCTTTTCGCCGAGGTCCTCGGCCCCAACGACGTCGAGAAACCGAAGCCCGACCCCGAGATGATCGAGCTGACCATGCTGCGGATCGGCCTCGGCCCCGACGAGGTGGTCTACATCGGAGACATGCTGCTCGACATCGAGGTGGCGCGCCGCGCCGGGATCGCCGTCTACGCCCTGCCGACCGGGTCGGCCAGCCGCGAGACGCTCCTGGAGGGACACCCCGACCGGCTCCTGCGCCGCTTCTCCGACCTGCTCACCTACCTGCCCCACCTCTCCGGCGATCGCTGACCCGGGGTCCGGAGGGCACCACTCCCAACAGGGCGGCCCGGCCATTGGACCATTGCGCCCGCATGCCGTTGGTCGTATCCTCACCTCACCTGACCTCTTGGATGGTAACTGTGGTCAAATCGTGTGCGTTCGCGCTACGGGTGACGTGGCTCATCGGCCTGTGTGCCGGAGTCTCGCCCGGCGCTTTCGCCCAGACGACGGGATCGGTCCGCGGACTGACGGCCGACAACCAGGGCCGGCCGCTTGCGGGCGCGACGGTGACGATCACCGGAGGTGCCCTCCCTAAGGCGGGGCGCGGGGCCCTCACCGACGCCTCGGGCGTTTTCCAGATCCCCGGACTCCCGCCGGGCCGTGATTACCAGGTGCGCGCCTCCTTCCCAGGCCTCGCCACCGTGGTCCTCTCCGATGTCGTGGTCGAATCCGGCCGGTCAACGCCCGTCACCCTCACCCTGCCGCCCGAGTCCGCCCTGCGTGAGCGCATCCGGGTCCGCGCCAGCCCCCAGGTCGTCAACCCCGCCGTCACCGTCACCGAGACCCGCCTCTCGTCCGAGTTCATCGAGGCGCTGCCGGTCCTCGGTCGCAACTACCAGGACGTGCTGACCCTCGCCCCCGGAGTCACCGACGTCGAGGGCACGGGGAACCCCAATATCCACGGCGCCCGAGACACCGACGTCGTCACCCTGGTCGACGGTGTCTCCACCACCGATCCGCTGACCGGCAAGGTCGGCGCCCAGCTCAATCTGGAGTCGATCCAGGAGATTGAAATCAAGGCGGCCGGGGCCACTGCCGAGTTCGGCCGGGCTCAGGGGGGATTCGCCAACATCATCACAAAGTCCGGCGGCAACGACTTCCAGGGGACCTTCAAGTTCTTCTGGCGGGGCAACCTCCTGGATGGCGACGGCGCGGGCACCGACGACCCAAGGCTGCACGCCGGCCTGGGAGAGAACGGCCTGCGCGACCTGAAGTTCAACGACTTCCTCCCTTTTCTGGCGCTGGGGGGGCCGATCGCGAAGGATCGCGCCTGGTTCTATGTCGCCCTCGAGCATATCCAAAGGGAAGACCCGGTGAATGCCCTGACCCATGCGTTTGTGACCGGGATCAGGGAGGACCGCGAGTTCGCCAAGCTGACCTGGCAGGCCACGCCGAACCAGCGCCTGGCGCTCTCCGTGAACTACGACCCGCAGAGGCTCCTGAACCAGGGGCTGAACGGGTTGACCCTCGAGGAGAGCGGGTTCACCGTCCGACAGGGGGGGACCGTCCTGACCCTCAAGGACACGACGGTTCTCGGCCCCTCGGCGGCGCTCGAGACGACGGTCTCGCGGTTCGATCAGAGGCCGGCGCTCCTTCCCAATCTCGGTTCCGACACGAACGGCAATGGCATTCTTTTCAACAACCGCAATGGAAACGGATTCGACGAGCCCTTCGAGCGGGACGCAGGCGAGGATTATGACGACGACGGCGCTTTCGATGTCTACGAGGACACCATCCATCCCAACGGGATCCTCGACTCCAACGAAATCTTCCTCTGCTGCTTTGACAACGAACTGCGGCAATGCACCTGCCCTCCTTACTCCATCATCAAGGACGAGGACGCCGACCACGACAGAAGGCTCACGCGTCGCGGCGGATGCGAGAGCCCCCTCCGGGAGGACTTCGACTGTGACGGGCATTTCGACCGTCGCGACGAGGATACGAACCACAACGGCCGGCTCGACCCCGGGGAGGACATCGACATGGACGGCTTCCTCGATCCGGGCGACAACGACCGCAACCATAACTTCAGGCTCGATGACACTCCCTTCCCGACCGACCTCGATCCGCGCACCAACCCCTACGGCCGCCTGAAACCGATCCCCGCGGACCGGGACTACACGGTCAACCAGCTGAACCGGATCGTCAGCGGCCCGTACTTCGAGGAATTCTCCGATCGGAGGTCGCGCTTCAC
>JANMQK010000183.1:0-2124 GCA_031370485.1 Acidobacteriota bacterium
GTGAAGGCCCCGTCGCTAGCGTGCGTCGGTGTCGCAGCTCGACTGGGATCCGGCCAAGGCCGAAGCGAACCTTCGGAAGCACGGCATATCGTTTGATGAGGCTGAGGCGGTGATCAACGACGCACTGGCTTGGATCGAGGAGGATCCGACGGATCCGAATAACCCCCGGATCAAGACGATCGGCTGGTCGAGCCGATCGCGGCTGTTGGTGGTGATAACCTCCGTCAGCGGCCCGAGGCCGCGAATCATCTCCGCAAGGCGCGCCACGAAGCGCGAACGCCATGCCTACGAAAGTCGACGACGCTGATCTCGAGATCCCGGAATTCGACTGGAGCCGGGCACAACCCAACAGGTACGCGCCGGCTCCCGGTGAGAAGACCGAGATCTGCGTCGACGGCGCCGTCGGGTACTCGCTCCGGCTGATCCCGTCGAACAAGGTGCTTGCCCGGTTTACCTCGACGTTGGAGGCCTGGCCGGCGATCATCGAGGCGGTCGAGGCCGGCCGATCGCCACGGACGCTTGCGCTCGACTGGGTTGGCGCGGACGGCGGCGGCCACAAGATGTCCGCCGGTCCGCACCTTCTCAGCTTCGCTCGCGTCAACAACGGCGAGCGCGTGGAATCTCGCTCCTCCTGAAGGACGTGCACCGAGCGCTGGCCTCCACTTCGCCCGACCCTCAGATCGACATCTTCGCGGCCGCTGGTGCGTGGATGCACCGACAACCGGTGTGCGTAATCGACAGCGGTCCACGGAGCGTGTAAGACCAATCGGAGCCGGCATGCCTGCGCTGGTTATTCGTGTCTGCTGCGGGCGAGGAGGATCGACATGTCTCGACGATATCCACATCGCGCGCAGGGGCGCCGGATCCGAGCAGTCGGCGCGGCCGCCCTCGCGCTCACCGCGATCGCCGCGTTTGCGCCCGGCATCGCCGCCGGAAACGACGGGGCAGCTCATGCATCGGCGGAGCTCCGCGACACGGCCGGTAACCTCGTCGGCTGGGCGCGCTTCACCGAAGATGCGACAGGAACGATCCACGTCAACGTCCATGTGAAGGGTCTTGCGCCCGGGCTGCACGGAACACACGTCCACGCCAATGGCGTTTGCCAGGGTCCGACGTTTGGCTCGGCCGGTTCCCACTACAACCCTGCGACTGCACCGCACGGCTCGCACGCCGGGGACCTGCCCAACCTGACGGTGAACCCGGCCGGCATCGGCCATCTCAACACCAGCACGAACCGGGCCGCGCTCTCGGAGTTCGTCGGTCGGGCGCTGATCATCCATCACGACGTCGATGACTTCACGACCCAGCCGACCGGCGCCAGCGGTACGCGAATCGCGTGCGGGGTCATCGTCTAGACGAGTCTCGCAACGTCACCTTCCGAGTTCAAGTGGGCTGATTCGGGCGCGACAAAAGTCCTTGACGTTGACTGGCGGCAGGACGACGATGGCCAGCCCTGGTAGAGAAACGCAGTGGAGGTTCGTCATGGCCTGGCGGTTGGACGGCACCTACTTCGAGAACTGCAATTGCGAGGTGACCTGCCCGTGCACGGCGTCCGCCTTCTCGGCTCCCGCGGATTACGACCGATGCCAGTTCCTCATGGCCTTCCACGTCGACAAAGGCAAGGTCGACGACGTGGACGTCAGCGGGCTGACCGTGGCCGTCGTCGGCGATACGCCGGGGGTGATGGTTGAAGGCAACTGGCGGGTGGGGCTCTTGATGGATGCCCAGGCCTCCGAGCAGCAGGCCGCGAAGTTGGCAGGCGTGTTCTCCGGGCAGCTGGGCGGTCCCATGGGGGCGCTCGCTCCACTGATCAGCGAGATGCTGGGGATGGAGAAGATGCCGATCGAGTACAGCAACGAGGGGCGCCGTCACCGCGTGAAGGTCGGCAAGGGCGTGGAGATCGTCGTCGACGACGTGACCTCTCCGCTCGATGCGGAAGCCGAGCCGCCGAAACTGGTCGGCGGGGGCCACCCTGCGAACTCGACGCTGACCGTCGCCAAGGCCACCTCCTCCCGGATCTCCGCCTTCGGCCTCGAGATGTCCAACGAGGGCAAGAGCGGCTTGTCAGCGCCCTTCTCGTGGGCCGGGTAGCCGGCGCCCGGACCCTCTGGCGCCTCACTCCAC
>JANMQK010000316.1:0-2961 GCA_031370485.1 Acidobacteriota bacterium
CGCGGCGATGGGGGACCTGTGGGCCCCGGGGGGCGAGCGCGGTCTCTACAAGACGACCGACGGCGGCGCGACCTGGAAGGCGATCCTCCAGGCCGAGGGAAGTTACGCCGACCGGGTCGGGTGCGGAGACCTCGCCATCGACCCCTCCAACCCGGACGTGCTCTACGCGGCGCTTTACGCCCGGCGCCGCACCCCCTGGTCGTTCGTCTCCGGACCGGACGCCACCGACGGCAAGGATCTGGGGGGCATCTTCAAGAGCGCCGACGGCGGGCGCTCGTGGAAAAAGATGGAGGGCGGGCTGCCCGCACGCACAGGGCGGATCGGCCTGGCGGTGTTTCCCGGGAATCCGAAGATCGTCTACGCCGTCATCGGCTCCGACGAGGGGGGCACGGCCGGCATCGACGACCTGCGCAGCAAGAGCGGCGGCGTGTTCCGCTCGGAAGATGGCGGAGCCTCCTGGACGCGGATGAGCCCGCTCGCCCCCCGCCCGTTCTACTTCAGCCAGATCAGGGTCGATCCGCGCGACGACAAGCGCGTCTATCTCCTCGGCTACGCGCTGCACGTCTCGGACGACGCGGGACGATCGTTCCGGGAGGACCTCTTCAAGAAGGTCCACCCCGACTGCCACGCGCTGGTGATCGATCCAGGCAACCCGGACCGGCTGCTCCTCGGGACCGACGGCGGGGTCTACCAGAGCCATGACCGCGGCAAGGGATGGGCCTTCCTCGATCGCTTCGACGGCGGCGAGTACTACCGGATCAACCTCGACGACTCCGACCCCTACAGGATCTGCGGTGGGCTCCAGGACAATTCGAACTGGGTCGGGCCGAGCCAGACCCACAGCAAGGAAGGAATCCGCAACTGCGACTGGACGATGGTCGAAGGTGGCGACGGCTTCTCCTGCGTCTTCGATCCGGAGAATCACGACGTGATCTACGCCGAATCGCAAAGCGGCGAGGTGTACCGCTACAACATCGCGAACGGCCAGGTGAAGAACCTGCGCCCGACGCCTGAGGAGGGGCAGCCCGCCTTCCGGTTCCACTGGAACGCGCCGCTCATCGGCGGCCGCCACTCGAAGGGTGTTCTCTACCTGGGGGGCAACCGCGTCTTCCGGATGGAGCGCAACGGCGAGCTCTGGCGGCTGATAAGCCCCGATCTCACGATGAACGAACATGAGAAGACCCGGACCGTTGGCAGCGGCGCCGAGACCTTTGGCGTCGTCTACACGCTCGCCGAGTCTCCGGTGAAGGCCGGGATGCTCTGGGCCGGCACCGACGATGGCAAGGTCTGGGTCACCGAGGACGAGGGGGGCCGCTGGACCGACCTGACGGCGAACCTCCCGTCCGCCGCGCGCGGCCAGTGGATGAACCGGATCGAGCCGGGGTCCTCCGACGCGCGCGTGGCCTACCTCGCCGTCGACGCGCACCGGGCCGGCAACCTGGCCCCGCTCGCCTACCGCACCGCGGACGGCGGCCGCTCCTGGCGCTCCATCGTCGGGGACCTCCCCGCCGAGGGGCCCGTGAAGGTGATCCGGGAGGATCTGAAGAACCCCGACTTGCTTTTCGCCGGCACCGAGTTCGGGCTGTTCGCCAGCCTCGACCGGGGGGAGCGCTGGGTTAAGTTCGGCGACCTTCCGACCGTCGCCGTGGACGACCTGATGATCCACCCGCGCGACCTCGACCTGGTGATCGCGACACACGGGCGGAGCCTGTTCATCGTGGACGACCTGAGGCCCCTCGAGGCGCTGACTCCGGCGATCCGGAACGAGCCCGCGTACCTGTTCGCGCCGCGGCCCGCGTTTGGTGTCTTCCTCAAGAACGGCTGGGTCGACTCGGGGGGCAACGCGGTCTACCGGGGGGCGAACCCGCCGGAGGGGGCGCTTCTCAGCGTCTGGGTCAGGGAGTTCACCGGCGAGCCGCTCAAGCTGGCGATCGCCAACTCGCTCGGCCAGCCGGTGGCGGAGCTGACGCTTCCGGGGACGCCCGGCATCAACCGCGCCAACTGGGATCTCAAGCCGACCAAGGAGATGCTGATCGAGTACGGCGGCCAGCCGGCCAAGTTCCTCCGCCCGGGGGAGTACGACGTGACTCTGACCTACGGCCCGGTCAAGCAGACGCAGAAGCTGCGGGTCGACATCGCGCCCGGCATCGAAACGCGCTGATCGCGTGACGCCGGCGGCCCGGCAGGGAGAAAGAGACATGACCGTGCTCGACACCATCGGCCGGACGAGGCTGATGCCGCTTCACCACATGGTCCCGGAAGGGAGCGCCAGAATCTTTTTGAAGCTGGAATACGAGAACCCGACGGGCAGCATGAAAGACCGCATGGCGCTCGCGATGGTCGAGGCGGCCGAGGCGGACGGACGCCTGCGGCCGGGCGGTTCGGTGGTCGAGTACACGGGGGGCAGCACGGGGGTCTCACTCGCCTTTGTGTGCGCCGCGAAGCGCATCCCCCTTCAGATCGTGACCTCGGACGCCTTCAGCAAGGAGAAACGGGACCACATGACGGCCCTGGGCGCCCGCCTCACGATCGTCGCCAGTCAGGCCGGCGGGATGACGAAGGCCCTGACGCTCGAGATGATCGAGATCGCGAAAGGGCTGGCCTCCGCTCCCGGGTGCTACTGGACGGATCAGCTGAACAACGCCGATCAGCTTCCCACCTACGAAACAATGGGCGAGGAGATCTGGGAGCAGACTAAAGGAAAGGTCAGCGCCTTCGTCCAGAGCGTCGGCACCTCGGGTTCGCTGCGGGGGATCTCGACGCGCCTTCGCGCCCATGACGATAAGGTGTGCATCGTCGCGGTGGAGCCCGAAGAGTCGGCCGTGCTGTCGGGCAGGCCGGGCGGGTCCCACAAGATCGAAGGGATTGGCGTCGGGTTCGTCGTGCCGTTGTGGACCGGGACGCTCGCGGACGAGATCCAGACGGTATCGACCGAGGAGGCGATGGCGACCGCCCGGCTCC
>JANMQK010000366.1:0-20066 GCA_031370485.1 Acidobacteriota bacterium
TGCAGAAAGTCGGAATTGGCGGACCGGACGACAAGGAGCAGGGTGAGATCCTGGCGAAGACCGTCACGGACCTCGGCCTCGAAGTGCAGGGCCTCAAGATCGAAGTCAAGAACGATGTGGCCCACATCCACGGCAAGACCAGCAGCCAGGCGGCTCCAAGGTCCACCACGGAGACGCCGGCAAGTACCCGGTGATCTTCGAGGCCAATCGCCCGATGCTGACCCATCCGGACAAGATCTACCCGGGCCAGAAGCTGCGCATCCCACCTCAGGCCTAGATCACGACCGGCGGATCCGTGGGCGCCGTGTCGCTTTTCAGCGATGCGGCGCCACCGGGATCACGGGGAGGAGCACCGATGAGACTTCAAGCCGTGAGTATCGCCACGTTCCTGATCGCAGTGATCTGCGCGCCCTCGCTGGATGAGGCGGCCCCGGGGAAAAGATCAAAGGCAGGGGACCCTTGCGGTGGCATCGCCGGGCTGCAGTGCGAGGACGGCCTCTGGTGCGACCTGCAGGCCCCCGCCTGCAAGGGGAACGACCTCCAGGGGGTCTGCGTCAAGGTGCCGGAGGTTTGCGCCCAGGATTACCTCCCCGTCTGCGGTTGCGACGGGAAAACCTACCCGAACGATTGCTCCCGCCGGATGAAGAAGGTGCCGAAGGACCGCAATGGAGAGTGCTCCGGCAAGAAAACGATCGCCAACCACCTGGTGCCTTCGCACGCTCCGGCGGCGTCCGCGTCTCAATCCACCAGGGAGCCGGCGTGGCAATCGGAGCAATTCATCTCTTTCCACGCCTCGGAAATGTCCACGGGGTGTTTGAACTCCAGCCCGGCGAGATTGGTCTCCAGGTCGCCGTCCGGACCCTGCGCGATGATGGTGTGGCAGGCCTGGCAATCGTGGGTGATGGTCTTGCCGTCAACACTGGTGTGATTGCCGTCGTGACACCGGTAGCAGCCGGGGAAGTTCTGATGCCCGATGTTGTCGGGATAGACCCGCCAGTTCACTTTCATGCCGGGGAAAAAGGTGCGCGCGTAGATCCGCTGGGTTTCCTTGACGGCCTGGTCGAGTAGCGCGGCATTGGCCGAGGCGAATTCCGGATGCTTCGACCGGTAGAAACCCGTCAGCGTCTCCGCGATGCCGCGCGTCCCGTCACCATTCGTCTCGTAGTTCCCGACGAGCGCCTGCACCGCCTGCCGCTTGATGTGCGGGATGGCGCGGTCGATCCGTCCGGTGAGGAAGGCCAGGTTGACGGAGTCAGCCGGGGAATAATAAATGTGCGTCGGACGGTTGTGGCAGTCGATACAGTCCATCACGCGCGGCCGGGCCGCCGCGATCTCGGCGGGTTTCAGCGGGCCGTCCTTGGATTCGTAGATCGTGGAGCGACCATCGCCGTCGGTGAATCGCACCCACGGTATGAACTGGCGTTGCTCGTCGCTGGCGATGTATTCGACCTTGTTGGCGATCGCCATGTGCCAGTGGATGCCGCCGACCGCGCCGAACGCATGATCGCCTCCGCCGACCTTGACCAGCATCTGGATCGTCCAGGGCGAATTCCTTTCGTCGGGAAGATAGTGATGGTGCGTCCTCTCGACCGCCCCGAAGAATTTCTGCGGCCAATGACACTGTTCGCAGGTCTCGCGCGCCGGCCGCAGGTTCTCGATCGGTGTTGGAATCGGGCGTGGGTACTTGTCCGCCAGCGTCGCATACACCTGGTACGCGCCGGACAGCTTCGATTTGACGAACCATCCGGCCCCCGGACCGATGTGGCACTGGACGCACCCGACGCGAGCGTGCGGTGACTGCCGATAGGCCGTGTATTCCGGAGTCATGATCGCGTGACAGGTCTGGCCGCAGAATGACACCGACTCGGTGAACTGGTAGGTCTGGTAACTGCCCACCGCCGTGGTCAGCAGGAAAATCCCCGTCAGGACGGTTACCGTGATGAACACGCGCCGCTGCCGGGGCACGTTCAGGTCGATCCGGGGAAAGGCCGGGATGGCACCCGGTTCGAGCCTGCGCCGGCGGCGCCGCTCCCACAGCGCCCCGGCCCCGATGAGCAGGAGCCCGGATATCAGGAACCCCGGGGCGACGACGTAGGTGAGAATCCCGACGTACGGATTCCCAAACCCCCGGAAAAAATCCAGCGCGATCAGGCAGACGACCGCAAAGAAACTCGACAACGCCAGGATAATCCCGGCGAGGCTGGTCCAGTTGTGCAGCAGCGACGGGATCGTTCCGGCTGTCTTTTCCCGCGGGTCGTTCATACTGTCTCCCGGCGGCTACTCGTCATTGTGCATAATTGTGCCCGCCGTTCGCATGGCCGCCTTGTCCGGCGCCTCGCCGGCGGCATCCGGCACGGCCACCGGGGTCCACCCGGGCAGGGGCATCAGAAGATGTCTCGAAAGCGCCTCGACGTACGGCTCGTAGGTCCGGCGGAGTTCCGCCAGACGCTTCCCGGCGTCTTCCGGGTCCCCGACCGGCCGGCCCGCGTCGGCGAGCATGTGAAGGAGCCACGACAGGTCGGCAGGGGGAAGACGATCCCGCAGCGGGGTCCTCGGGCGGAGATGAAAGACGCGGGCCAGGTCGATGACGGCGTGCCGGGCCATCGCGAAACTGATCCGCGCCTGCCAGTCCGGCACCGCGGCGCCGGCCATGAGCAGCGCGCTTGTATCGAGAATCGTCGTCAGGGCCCCCAGCCAGGACTGGTTGGCGTGCTGCGAGCGGAAGTAGGCCAGGACGGGGTAGGAGAGATGGCTCTCCATCAGCTCCGCCGTCCATCGCTCCCACTCGTGAAGGAAAACGTCAAGATGTTGGAGATGATCTCTCCCGTGTCGGCGCAGCAGCTCGGCGGCGGTCGGAGGGGAACCGGCCCTGGGATCGAGGAGCGTGATCGACGCCTCGCGCCTCGAGAAGGCGGTGTACAGGACGGGGAAGTACCCGATAACGAGCGCCAGGAATCCGAACCCGACGCCCGACTCCAGGACCGTCAGGCCGCGCGCCAGCGGACCTCGAGGCGTCACGTCGCCCAGGCCGAGGGTGAAGAAGGTCGTGCCGCTCAGGTAGAGACAGGTGCCGAAAGATCCCGGCGGGTCGGGCGTGTTGATCGAGGTGCCCAGCGACCAGTGCAGCGCCCCGAACCCCAGCACGAGCCCGGCGGCCCAGAGCGCCAGTAGAAAGAGCAAGGAGATGGGACCGTAGACGCCGAGGTAGGACTCGCGCCGGTTCCGCGAAACGATCCGGCGCGCCACGGCCGACCAGATGGTCCAGGTCGAGCGGTAGAAGAGGCGCGCCAGGCGCCAGCGCCGGGTGACGCGCCGCGGCAGGACGATGGCCTCGAACGCGTCCCACAGGACTACGCCGATTAGAACGGCGGCGCCCAGGGCGACCCCGAACCGCACCACGGAACCGATCATGCAGGACGCATCCCCGCGCGCCACCCGTGCGTCCACCCGGCGGCCACGGGGCGGAGACTAGCACAGGAGATAGCCCGGAGATCGGCTCGTTGGCGGTTCCTGATCGCCGGCAGGCGACCGGCCGCAGGCCGGGCGTTAGGCGGCGCTGTCGCGCACGATTGAGCCGTCGCGGATCTCGACGGTGCGCCCGGCCCGGCGGGCCAGGGCCTGATCGTGGGTGATGACGATAAGCGTGCGCCCCTGTTTCCATAGGTCTTCCATCAGGGACATCACGTCGCCGCCGGACGTGGTGTCGAGGTTCCCGGTCGGCTCGTCGGCGAGAGGGATGTCGGGGTTCATCGCGAGCGCCCGCGCCACCGCGACCCGCTGCATCTGACCATCGGACAGCTCGGTCGGCCGGTGCTCCATCCGGTCCCCGAGCCCGACCCTGCCGAGGAGATCCGTGACGCGCTCGTTCCGGATCCTTGCGAGGGCGTTCCGATCCAGCCCGGCGACCTCCCGCCCGCGCAGCAGGTAGGTCCCCGCGGTCGGCGTGTCGAGGCAGCCGACGAGATTCATCAGGGTCGACTTCCCCGATCCCGAGGGACCGACGACCGCGACGAATTCGCCGACGTTCACGACGAGATCTATCGACCGCAGCGCCTCGACCCGCACCTTCCCGGTGTCGTAGACCTTGGTGACTCCCTGCATCGTGCGGAAGGACCTCGTCGCGTCGGATTCCTGCGTGAGGACCCGGTTGAAAGTCAGGGCCGCCCCTTCCGCTCAAGCGCGGCCAGCAGGGTCTCGGCCTCGGCGCGGAGGGGGCCCCCGAGAGCGGACCTCAGGAGCCGGGCGGCCTGCTCGATCTCGTCACGGCGCGCCCAGGCGGCCGCCAGGGCAAGCAGGACGCGATCGTGGTCCTCGGTGGTTTCCGGTGGCGGTTCGAGGTAGTTCAGCGGGTCCGACCCGAGATCCTTGAGCATCGCCAGGTTCTCCTCGGACGTGTGCAGCGCGATGGCCTTCGGAGCGGAGAACTCGACGCGCGCGTTGTCATCGGTGTTCCGCGGCGCCCCCTGGACAAGCCGATCTACCTCTTCCTTGCCGGCCACGAACAGCGGAAGGATGTCCGCGGGGCCCCGAATCCTCGCGCGCGCGAGGTCCGCGCGCACGCCCGGCTCCGACATCTTCATGGCAATCCGCTCGAGATTCATGCGGATCGGCTCGTCGGAGCCGAGCAGGACGAGGTCCACCCGCCCGGCCAGCGCGACCATCGTGTGCGGAAAGGCCTCGCGGAAGGCGGCGATGACCGAGCGCAGGTCCTGGGACGGCAGGCAGTAGGCCTGGAGCCACTGGGAGAAAATACCGCCGGGACGGATGCGGCGCGCCGCCGTCCGGAAGAAATCCTCGGTGAAGAGGTTCGCGGCGACGGTCATGAATGGGTTCGAGGGCTCGGACACGATCACGTCGAACTGCCGTGGAGAGAACTCGAGGTCGTTGCGTGCGTCGTTGAGGGAGAGCATCAACCGCGGGTCGTCGAGCACGTGGTTGTTCTTGTCCGAGAAGAGCCTCGCCGCCTCCACGATTGCGGGCTCGATTTCCACGATGCGCAGCGTCGCGATCGGGTGCGCCGCGGCAGCGCCTGCCGTGATGCCGCTCGCGAGGCCGACGACCATCACGTCGCGGGACGGGCCGGCGTGCAGCAGCAAGGGCAGGTGGGCGAGCATGAGCTGGGTCTGGATATCCCCCGTGGTGGAGGCCTCCACCTTGCCGTTAACGGTGAGGTAGCGGTTGCGCTTGCGGGGCTGATCGATGACCGCGATCGTCGCGGTGAGCCCTTCGCGCAGGTACACCACCTCGCGTCCCCGGCCGATCTGGGAGCGGAAATCCCCCCAGTCGCTCCCCTCCGGCATGTCACCGATGTAGTAGTAGACGCCGCTGTTCATCAACAGTGCATCCCATCCGGGCCTCAGTAGAGGCAGGGCGAGGACGGCGAGCGCCATGGGCGCGGCGAGAAGGACACGGGCGCGTCCGCGCAGGGACACCGCGGCCACGGCGGCCCCCAGCGCGATCTCCGCGGCCGCGACTCCCATGACCGAGTCGCACAGGCCGAACCGGGGCACGAGCAGGAACCCTCCCGCGAACGCCCCGGCGATGGTTCCCAGGGTGTTGGAGGCGTACACCGTGCCGACCGAGCGGGCCACCCGATCGAGCCCGCGGGCATGCAGCTGGAGCACGCAGGGGAACACCCCTCCGAGCGAGAAGGTAGCCGGGAACATCACGAGAAGCCCGAGCAGGAGCTCGATGCCGAACAGCTCGTTGGGTGAAGGGCGCCAGCGAAGGTAGGCCTCGGCGAAGAGCCGCGGCAGGGCCTGGAGCAGCCAGGTGGTCGTATAGGCGAACAGGCCCGCCGAGGCCAGGAGCAGCGCGAGCAGCCTGGCGGGATCGGTCACGGGCCGCCGGCGCAGCAAGGCCGAGAATGCGGCGCCTCCCGCGGCGAGCCCGATGAGAAACGCCAGGAGCATCAGCGAGAATGCATACACCGAGCTGCCCATCACCAGCGACAGCCCCCGCGTCCACGCCACCTCCAGCACCATCGCGCAGAATCCCGACGCCCCGAACGCGAGCAGCGCTACGCGCACCGCCCGGGGCGAGGACATCCGCGTGGCCGGCGCCGCCCCCGCCCTGGCGAGGGGCGCCGCGCCGCGCCGCGCGAGCAGCAGCGCCGCGGCCCCCAAGACCAGGTTTGCCGCCGCGGTCGCCCAGACCGTGTGCCGCACGCCGACCGCCGGGATCGCGACGAAGCCCGCCACGAACACTCCCGCCACGGCGCCGAAGGTGTTCACGGCGTAGAGCCCCCCCACCTTGCCCCCGATGCGCAGCGGGTCGTCCGCCACCTGCCGCGCCAGCACCGGAAGCGAGGCTCCCATCAGCGCCGTGGGCGGAAGGAGCACGGCGGCGATGCCCACGAACTTCGCCAGGCTCAGCCACAGGAATGACTCCTCGCCCCCCGCCGCCCACACCCAGGAGTAGAGCGGCGTCAAGCCGCGAAGCAGCGCCGGCACCGCGACCGCGTAGGCGCCGATCCCCAGCTCCAGAACGCCGTACAGCGCCAGCGGCCGCCATGGCGAGCGGTCCTGCCAGCGTCCCCCGAGAAACGCCCCCGCCGCGAGCCCGCCCATGAACGTCGCCAGAATCGCGCTCGTGGCATGAAGCGTCGAGCCAAAAACCAGGATCAGCTGCCGCAGCCACACCACCTCGTAGACCAGCCCCGTCGCGCCAGAGCAGACGAAGAGAGCGAAGACGGCCGAGGCGGGCAGGCGGCCTGTTGACGGCTGTTTCATCCGGATCGGCATGGCCCGGTATCCTATACCGTCGAGCCTACCTTCCGGGGAAGGGCGAGACGCGGGCCGCGCCACGCCGGGGGTGCGGCCGCGGCATGCGGCGAGCCGGGAACGGAGGAGCCTGTCGCCAGGGGCGATGGGCGTTTGTCGGGGGAAAGCGATTGACCAGTCTGCCGGATCGGCGTATTTATTGGCTAATTGACAGCAAGGGATCCAAATGCCCAAGTCTGCGTGGTCGTCGCACTCCCCGATACCGTTTTACTCCTGACTCTTTCCCTGACGCTGATCCCCTGGAGCGTCGTCTCGCCGGTGGCCGACTCGAGCGATTCCACGCCGCCGGAGTGCTCTGCGATCCTCACGACCATGCGGGACCCGAACTTCGAGATCGTCATTTTCGGGAGCACGCAAGACTACGGAGCGGGCAATTCGGGGCTCGCGAGTGTCGTCCTCGATCCCTCGGCCACGGGTGTCAACTGCCCCCAGTGTCCAATCAATTACTCGCCCCCCAACAACCTCGTGGGACGGGGCTCCACGATCGGCCTCACGCCTCCGGCCACAAGCGGCCGCGGCACGGTGATCGCCACAGACGGTGTCGGCCAGACCTGCAGCGTGGCGGCTGATTTTCGCGAGGTGCCGGGCGGACAGCTCGAAGGGCAGAATTTGTTCGAGGACCTGGTGCACGGGATCCGGCCCACCGTGAAGCGCGCTCAGCGCATAGGAAGTTTAACCTGCGCTTCTGGGTCCGGTAAGGTCTATTCTGTAAACCTGTTTTCTAGCAGCGACCGGGTGGCGGGGGATTCAAGCTGCGGCGGCGGGGTGGGCGGGGCGTGACTCGAGCACGAATGCCGGCCAGCGGACACACGACGGCCTTCGCGCGGCGTACGGCCGATCCGGGGCGGAGGGTGAGAAGCGACGCGTGGACTTTTGGGGGCCGGGTTGCGGGTGCGGGGCGGGCTGCTACCAGTCCGGGGGCGCCGGACCAGGTCGGGCAGGCGCTACAGGCGGGGCGCGTGACGGCAGGCCGAGGCACTCAAGGATCGCGCGAGTGGGCTCGGGTGGATGGATGGCTGCGATGATCCGGAGCCGCCCGCCGCATTCGGGGCAATCGAGGACCTCGAACGCAAAGACCCGGCGCAGCAGATCGGCCCACGCATAGCGGCGTTTGTCCGGGGCCGGCGGGGCACCAGCATCACCTTCTCCGCTGGTGCCCGAGCCCCTGCAGCACGCGAAGCGCGCGGCCTTTCTTGAGGGAAGCGCGACCGGGACCACCCGATCACGCCACCCGGCGCAGGGGGCGAGTACCCCGTGGTACCTGACCAGGTGCGCGCGGGGCGCGGGGATGAGAGGCACGAGACGCTCCAGAAGCTCGTGCGGCTCGAACACAATCTGCGTCGTGCCGTCGCGCCAGCGATGCCGCAGGCGGTAAATCAGGCACCCGTCCTCGAGGCGCTCCAGCCGCTCGGTGGCGACGGGTGGGCGCCCGCCATAGCGGCACAGCCTCTCGAGACGCCGGCGGTCGCGGGCGGGGACGGCGACGTCGGCGTGGAGTGAGAAGCCTGAGTCGGCGGAGCATCGGGGTGCCGCGGGATCCGACAGATGCTCCGGGTCGACGCGGTCGCCGCGCCGGGCGAGGGGCCGGCCGTCAGCGGCCCGGCCGCGTAGCGAGGCGGCGGCGAGGCCCGCGAGGAGCGGCTGCGTGGCGCCGAGCGGGTCGGCCTCCGAGGGGTCGGCCCCCGGGCCGAGCCCGCGGCGCTCGAGAAGGCGAGAGACCCGGCGGGCAACACGCAAGACGACGCGTCGCACCTCGGCATCGTCCGGGGGCGGCAGGACGCGGAAGCGCATGCCGGGCTCACCGTAGCGCTCGTAGATGCCGTCAAAGACGAGCGTGTGAAAGTGGACGTCGAGATTCAGCGCGTCGCCGGGCGCTCCGGCGCAGGGAGGCGAACACCTCCCGCACGAAAACCCGCAGCACTGCCGAGGTGAGGCCGGAGTCGTAGGCCAGGCGGTAACGCAGGGCGAACGGAAGCGTGAGGACCCACTGCCGGACCGGCGCTTTCGGGAAAACCCGGTCGACGAGATGGGCCTCGGTATCGGCCATGCGGCGGCTGCCGCAGGAGGGGCAGAAGCCCCGCCCCTTGCAGGAAAAGGCGACGAGCCGGTCGCGGCCGCAGGCGGCGCAGTGAACGCGAAGAAATCCATGGGCGAGGATGCCGCACTCGAGAAAGCCGCGCATCTCCCGCTCCACGAAGCGCGGCAGGGGGCGTTCGCGCTCTCGGGCGGCCGCCACGAAGGTCTCGATCTCCGCCTGGATGGCGCGGTAGAGGACGCTCTCCTCCGGGCGGCGGCGCTCGTAGGCGGGGGCGGACGGGGCCGGGGCGGAGAGGTCGTGGTCGCTCGGCGGGAGAGGTCGCTCCATGCTGACCCTGCGCTGCGAGTCGGATGCCGGGTGCAGGCCGTCGTCTGGCGCCCAACCTTTTCCGGGGGTCGCGAAGGGCACCTTCCTCCCCGGAGCGTCACGCCCCGCCGCAGCGCGAACGTCCGCCGGCCGCAGGTGAACGGAATGGCGCGGGTTTGCCGCCACGGGGCTTGTCAGCGTAGCGGCGAATAGGGTACAAGCCTCTGACGCGGTTCATGGAGGCTTCGAGATGCGGTGTGGTCGGGCGGTCGTGAGAGGGTGGTTGATTCTGGACGTCGCGATGATCTTCTGTGCGATGATTCTCGGCGCGCCGGCCGCAGCGTGGGCCCAGTCGGGATCAGGCGGTGGGGAGAGGGCCGAGGCGCGCCTGTTCCAGCGATTCGTCGAAGACGCCTCCGTCGTCCCCGGTGGCTGGCTCGAGGCGCAATACTCGTACGAAAACCTGAACGATGGCACCCGCCACCGGATCGGCCCGATAATCGCCTTCCGGCTCGGCCACGATGTCGAGGCCGGTCTGCGGTTCGGGTACGAGAAGCTGAGCCTCGACGGGCTGCCGGACGGCTCGGGGGTCTCCGACATCGACCTCTACGCCAAGTACCGCTTTCCCGGGGC
This sequence comes from Acidobacteriota bacterium, assembly GCA_031370485.1. Lineage (GTDB taxonomy): Bacteria > Acidobacteriota > Polarisedimenticolia > Gp22-AA2 > Gp22-AA2 > JANMQK01. The sequence continues at coordinate 9,760 of JANMQK010000366.1, forward strand.
CGCGTCGCGGTTCGCCCTGGGCGTACTTTACAAGGCCCCCACCGCCGAAAAGGACAAGGGGATCGGAACCGGCAGCAGCGACTTCGAGCTGTTCGGGGCGGTGCGCTCCGACCTGCATGCCGTGAGCCTCGTGGCGAACGCCGGCGTGCGCTTCAACGGCAGCACCGATCCGCCGTTCGCGGCGACGAAGGACTCGTTTCTCTTTGGCGCCGGGATACTCCTGCCGGCGGCTTCCGCGGCGACCTTCTCGATCGAGGCGAGCTACGAGACGCGGCGGTTCGCCGGGGTCCACACGGACGGGCGCCTGACGCTGGGTGTCCAGACCTTTGGTATTGCGGGGCGCGGCGGCTTTCGCGGAGCCATCGGCATCCCCCTGACCGATGGCGCTCCGGATCTCAACCTGATCGCCGGCGTCTACCTCGTGTACTAGCACGAAAGGTGCTAGCATCGCGGGGTTTGGGATCCTCCCTGTCGGTGCGCCAATGAAGAACCCGCTGCGCGGGCTCCGGATCGGCACCAGGCTGTTTCTCATCGTCCTGGTGATGATGCTTCTGACCCTCACGACGTCGTTTCTCGTCTATTCCCATTTCGAGACCGCCCTGTTCGAAGAGATACAGGATCAGACCGAGTCGCTCTCGAAGGCCCTGCAGATCAGCGTGCAGCAGCTCACCGCGCAGGGGATGACCGACGAGAGCCTCCTGGACGACTACGTCCAGCGCCTGTCGAGCCGCGGCGTCAAGGAGATCTCGATCCTGAGCAACGAGCGGCAGATCGTCGCGTCGAGCAACCGCGCCAAGGTCGGGCGGACGCTCGGGCCGAAGGGACTGGCGCGGCCGGGGGGTGACGTGGTCATCACCGGGGTGCTGGGCGACGACGACATGGAACAGGGCGGCAAGGTGAGCACGACGCTCGACATTCCGATCATCGTGGACAACGAGAAACGCGGGTACGTGCGCCTGCACCTGCTCCTCGACGACATCAGCGCGCTCATCAGCGACGCGATCACGCGGCGCCTGCTGGTGACCGTGCTCGTTTTCATGGCCGGGATGGCGGGTGTCGTCGTTTTGTCCTTCAGGCTGACCCGCTCGCTGGATCACCTGTCGCAGGCCGCCGGCCGCATCGCCCAGGGGGACCTGCAGGTGACAGTCCCGAGAGGGGGCGAGGACGAAGTCGGCCGTCTCATCGCCACGTTCAACGTCATGGTCGAGCGGCTGCGCGAGCAACGCGCCCTCGAGTCGCGGCTGAGGCGGGCCGAGCGGACCTCGGCGGTGGGGAAGCTTGCGTCCGCCGTGGCGCACGAGATCCGGAACCCCCTGAACCTGATCAGCCTGAGCATCGACCACCTGGGCGCCGAGTTCCAGCCCGCCGCGCCCGGGACCGCCGCGGAGTACTCGCGGCTCATCATGGCGATGCGGGATGAGCTGACGCGTCTCGATCGGATGGTGAGCGACTTCCTGAACTACGGGCGGCCGCCGCGGCTGGCATTGCGCGCCTGCCAGGTCGAGGAGTTCCTCGAGGAAGTCCTCTCCCTGACCGCGGCCAAGGCGAGAGAGCAGCAGATCGAGATCGAGCGGCGCTTCGGCCCGGGGCTGCCCGCGGTGCAGGCCGACCCGGACGGGCTGAGAACCTGCTTCATGAACGTCGCGATGAACGCGATCCAGGCGATGCCGACCGGCGGCAGGCTGGTGGTCGAGGCGGTCCCCAGGGCCGTGGCGTCCGGGGAGACGGGAGTCGCCGTGTCGTTCAGCGACACCGGAGGGGGCATCGGCGCTGCGGACCTCGACCGGATCTTCGAGCCCTACTTCTCCACCCGCGAGGCGGGGGTCGGGCTGGGGCTCGCCATCACCCAGAGAATCGTCCAGGACCACGGGGGGGACATCAAGGTGGAAAGCGCGCCCGGAAAAGGAACCACCTTCCGCATCGAGATGCCGTCGCGCGGCCCGGAAGGGACGGCGGCGTCCCGAAACGCCGCCTGAGTCTCGCCATGGTTGAGCCGAGCCGCGTGCTGGTGGTGGACGACGAGCCCCGCCAGATCGACATCCTGAAGGCCATCCTCAGCCGGGAGGGGTTCGACGTCGACACCGCCGCGACCGCGGAGACCGCGGTCGTCATGATGCGCGACCTCCTGCCGGCGGTCATCCTGACCGATCTCAAGCTTCCCGGCCGCGACGGCATAGCACTTCTCGAGGAGGCGGCGTCTCTCACGCCCCAGCCTTGCGTGATCATCATGACCGCCCACGGAACCATCGACACCGCCGTCGAGGCCATGAAGAAGGGGGCTTTCGACTACCTCACGAAGCCTCTGGTTCGCGACACGGTCGTGCTGGCGGTGCGCCGCGCCATGGAGAAGGCGCGCCTGTTGCGCGAGAACCAGGCCCTGCGGGAAGAGCTGGTCGATCGCTTCGCCCTCGAAAATGTCATCGGCGATCACGGCACGATGCAGGAGGTCTTCCGGCTGGTCAAGAAGGTCGCGTCCAGCACATCGACCGTTCTCGTGTACGGGGAGTCGGGGACCGGCAAGGAGCTCATCGCGCGGGCGATCCACTACAACTCGCCGCGCGCGGCGAAGGCCTTCCACGCGATCAACTGCGCCGCCATCCCCGAGCCGTTGCTCGAGAGCGAGCTGTTCGGCCACGAGAGAGGATCCTTCACCGGCGCCGTGGCCCGCAAGATTGGCCTGTTCGAAGAGGCGTCCGGCAGCACCCTGTTCCTCGACGAGGTCGGGGACCTCAGCATGGCGATGCAGGCCAAGCTCCTGCGTACCCTCCAGGAGAAGGAGGTCCGGCGCGTCGGCAGCACCGCGTCGATCCCGGTCGATGTGCGGATCCTCGCCGCCACCAACCGGAGCCTGGCGCGGCTGATGCAGGAGGGCCGGTTCCGCGAGGATCTGTTCTACCGCCTGAATGTCCTGACCATCTCGCTGCCGCCGCTCCGGGAGCGGACCACCGACATCCCGCAGCTGGTGCAGCATTTCATCGCCCGCCACGCCGCCCGAAGCGGGAAGAAGGTCCGGGCGGTCGAGGCCCGGGCGCTCGCGGCGCTCATGGGCTACCGCTGGCCGGGAAACGTGCGGCAGCTCGAATCGGCGATCGAGCGCGCCATCCTGATGTCAGAGGGCCCTCTGCTCACCGTCGAAGACCTGCCTGTCGAGGTGCGGCCCGGAGGGCCCGAGGGCCCGGTGGGATTCCATCTGCCCGACACCGGTCTCAGCTTCGAGGCGCTCGAGAGAAGCCTGCTCAAGCAGGCTCTCGCCAAGGGGGGGAATGTCTCGCGGGCGGCGCGGCTTCTGGGGATGTCGCGGCGGACCTTCCAATACCGGCTGGAGAAATTCAGCCTAGCGGTGTCGGACGGCATCGAGAGCGTCCCGCATGCCGCTGCACCAGATGGTGCACCCCCCGCCCCAGAACGTAAAGAACTGAAGCCCCCGTCCCGCTGAATCAAACCCCGCCCGGGCCCCTCCTTCGACCGTATCCCGAAGGGAGTCAGTCAGTTGCCCGTCGACGTCGGCGTCTTGCGCCCGGCTGGCACCGGAGTTGCTGTCAGGAGCACGGACGTTTGTGAGCAGTTCAACCCGATAGGAGGGAGCGGTACATGAAACGGATTCTGGTTCTGACGTTGGTGGCGGCGGTCGTTCTCGGTTTCGCGTCGATGAGTTTCGCGGGCCAGAACAAGGGCATGAAGACCTCGAAGGCTTCGATGTCGCATCTCAAGATGGTCGGCGAGGTGACGAGCATCGACGCGGCGAGCAAGAGCTTCACCGTGAAAGAGGCCGTGAAGACCGGCGAGGCCAAGGAGATCACCTTCATGCTGGGCGAGCACGCCAAGGTGATGGTGCAGTCGAAGGCGGGCACGATCAATGACCTGAAGGCCGGTGACTCGGTCACCGTCCGCTACATCGAGAAGGACGGCAAGAACATCGCCGAGGAGTGCCACGTCGCGAAGGCCGCCGCCTGAACGGTCTGCTTCAAGCGTGATTCAGGCTGTATGAATGGAGGCGGGGCCCCCCCCCGGGCCCCGCCTTCTTTCCTTCCAGCCGTTCCCTTCAGGCGTTTCCTTTCCCGCGCCGCGCCGGATTCCACCGCTCGAGACGCGGAATCCTGCGCGTGAACAGCCCCGCCAGGAATCCCGGGAACCCGAACTCCTTCACCTTTCCCCTCACGAGGTCCTGCATCTGCTGGACGGTCATGTCGGGAGCCGTGAAGCGTCCCCCCTGGTAGCAGTGCGAGCAGAACACGACGTTTTTGGTCCCGTCCGCGTTCGTCCCCCCACCGCGTTCGTCACGCTTCAGCGGCATGCCGCAGGACTGGCAGTTCTTGTGAGTCTGTTCCGTTGCCATGAAATGGTCCTCCCCGGTCATTTGCCCTCCCCGGAGCAGGCGGTCCGCCGCATCGGGAAATCGCCCCCCCGGACCTTTCCCGCCTGCGTTCCCTCGATCCGCGCCTGCAGGATGCCGCTTTTGCCCATGCGGTAGATGATGCGCTGCGGAAAGTCGTGGTCAGGGTTTTCGAAAACGACACTTGTGGCGGTCACCTCGACCGAACCAAAGGAGGCTTCGGCCTGTCCTGACGGCCGTGACGTGAAGACCAGGCGTCCCTCCTGCTCCTCGATCCGCATCTGCTCGAACTCGCGCGTCCTGCCGTCCCTCACCGTGCGGCTCATGCCGAGCATCACGCCGCCGCGCGGCCGCATCCACTGCTCTTCGATGCCGCGCGCGGGGTCGACGCTCTCCCAGCATCCCCCCAGCCAGGAGATCCGCGCGATCAAAGCGTCCGCGGGGCCGGCCGCCGCCGCAAAAGGGCAGGGGAGGAGCACGAGCAGCCATGAAAGCAGGGCGAAGGCCGGCCGACGGGAGGGGCGCCGCGCCGTCACAGGGGCTTCCAGGCGTCGATGGGGACATGGCCCGCCTGGCCGCGCACCCGCTCCAGCCATTGCGCGATCGAAGAGTACGGCTGCATGTCGAAGCCCCCCTCATGGGCGACGTGGGTGTAGGCGTAGAGCGCCATGTCCGCGATCGTGTACCGTCCGCCGATCAGAAACGCATGCGCGCGCAGGTGCCCCTCCATCACCTCGAGGGCTTTCCTGCCGAGCGCCTGCTTCTGGCCCAGCAGCTCGCGGTAGAACTGCGTCAGCTCTATCTTCTTGATCGCGAGCCAGAAACGCGCGGCCGCGAGGTTCGGCTCGTGGCTGTACTGCTCGAAGAAGAGCCACTGCATGACTTGCGCCTGCTCGAACCGATCCCCGGGCCAGTAAGGCGTTCCCTGGGACAGGTAGAACAAGATCGCGTTTGACTCGGGGAGGATGCGGCCGTCATCGAGAACGAGCACCGGGATCTTCCCATTAGGGTTGACCGCGAGAAAACCCTCGGTCCTGGTGCCCCCCTGCAGGGTGTCAACCAGGATGTGCTCGTACGCCAGCCCGAGGTGCGCGAGGATCAGCCGCGCCTTGTACCCGTTCCCGGAGGGCGGAAAGTCATAGAGTTTCATGGAGGACCTCACCTACGGTGATCATAACGCCCCCGGGCCGCTTGACGCTACGCGGAGCGGACCCGGTCATTGCGCACCAGGAACCTCCCGCCGAACCGGACGGGGATGCCGGGCATTCCCGAGAAGCGCCCGGGGTACGCGCCTCTTTCCGCGTGGATGTGAAGATGCGGCTCGGTCGTGTTACCCGAGTTTCCCACGCGGCCCAGCAGCTGGCCCGCCCTGACCGTGTCCCCCGCGCGGACGGCGACGCTGCCGCGCATCAGGTGAGCCAGGTAAACGGTCGCTCCGCCGGATTCTATCGCCACGTGGTTGCCGGCGCGGTTGACGGGGTCGCGATCGGGCGGTGAATGGTCCGCGAGCCCGTCCACGACCGCCGCGACGACGCCCTCGCATGGGCTCACGACCTCGGCCCCCCAGATGGCGTAGCGCTCCGGCGCTCGCGGATAGACCCCTCGGGCGCGCACCCCAGCGCCGTTCAGCATCACGATGTCCAGGGCATAGCGCTGCGATGAGTGCGCGAAATGATAGTTGACGAGCCGCGAAGCCCCGCCCTGCCCGACCTGGAACGTCCCACCGCGCAGCGGGAACGCCAGATCGAGAGCGGGCTGGTGGAGGGAGCGGCCGCGCAGGGCGATGACGGCCATCGCCAGGAAAAGCGCGCCGAGCGTCAGCCGCAGACCTGACTCGTACGTGAACGATGCGCTCCATGGAGCCGGTGCTTCTTCCCGGGGGAAGCTCCACCAGGCGGTGACGACAAGAAGCACCGGGAGGACGCCGCGGACGATGCGACCGAACCAGCTCCACGCACCCGCGATGCCGATGAAGGCGAAATAGCCCGCCGCCATGGCAAGCGCCGGGAGCCACGCCATGGTGCCTTCCCCCGACGCTTTCCGCATTGGAGGAAGCAGGGTGAGCGGCAGGAAGAGGTGCCCCACGAGGACCGGCAACGTGACCAGGAAAAACGTGCGAGTTCGAGGCATGGATCCGTCCAACGTGCGCTACAGGTCGTCGTGCTCCCGAATCAGGCGCCGAAAAACGTCAGCCGTCATGCAGGACCCTCCGAATGGCTCGCGATCCAATCGCACAGGAAGGCGAAGAATTCGCCGCGGACAGCCCTTTCAAGCCACGGATAGTGCCCGCACTGTTGCCACTCATGGTACTCGAGCTGCGGCAGGTGGGGAGCGAGACTGTCCCGGATCATCGGCCCTGGGTGAGGGTCCCCGGCGCCGTGCAGCATGATGACAGGACAGTCAATCGCCGCGAACGCGGCCGGATAGACCCCCGATTCCTGCAGCCGCAGCATATCTTCCCAGGTTTCCTGAAAGGCCTGCGCGTCGGTCGCTTCGATTCCGAGATCCGTCGAGGCGAGATCGTGCGAGTAAAGCGGCAGGATCAGATCGCCCATGGCCTTGAGCCTTGCGTCCGGGTCGGGGAACTCTTCGGGCAACCGCTCCAAGCGGCGCCGCAGCAGGTCATCGGTGCGGCTTTCGCGAATCGTGCGAAGCCTTTCGCGCGCCGCGGGATCGAACGTCCCGCAGCCGACGAGCACGAGCGCAGCCACCCGCTCCGGATGCGCGGCCGCGTAGACGAGCGCCAGCATGGCCCCCCAGGAGTGGCCGACCAGGGCGGGCCTCGCGTTCCCGCCGCGGCGCACGACAAGGTCGTGCAGATCCGAAACGTGACGGGCGACCGTGAGCGGCACGGCGCCGCCTTTGCGCTGCAGGGGCTCGACGACCCGGAACGACCCTCCCAGCCGGCGCGCCACGGGGGCCATGTAGCCGATGACCCCCGGCCCCCCGTGCAGGACCGCCACCAGCGGCCCCGACGTCCCGTACTCGCGTGCCTGGATCATTGCCGGTTCGCCTACCAGCTTACGCCGGTCGCGGTTCCGAGGTTTCCATCGGTCGCCATCTGGTCCAGCATGAACCCCGCGACGTCGGTGCGTGAGACGCGCGGCGTCAGCAAGTACCCGCCGACCTGGCGGCCCTGGCGCAACCGGCCCCGTTTTTCGCCGTTTGTCAGCGCTCCGGGCCGGACGATCACCCACTCCGCCTTGCTGTCCGCGATCAACCGTTCCTGCCGCGTCTTGTCCCAGAAGTAGAAGGGGAGGATCACCGGAATGACGAAGAGCGTGTAGTACAGACCCATCCGCCCGGCGCTGTCCCCGATGCCGAGGGAGGTCTCGCAGACGAGGCGCGAAACCCCGTGCGTCTCCATCGCGCGCAGGATGTTCCGCGTCCCCTCCGACAGGATGCGGGTCGGCTGGAAGTACCGCCTGTGGCCGAGGGCGCAGAGGACCGCTTCCTGTCCGCGCATCGCCTCGCCGACGGACCCTGCGTCGAGGACATCCCCCTGGACAACCGTAAGCCGCGGATGGCTGAGCTGCAGCCTCGACGGATCGCGCGCCAGCGCCGTGACCGTGCATCCGCGCCCCAGCGCCTGCGTGACCAGCTGGCGGCCGGTTCCGCCTGTCGCCCCGACGATCAGCACCCGCGCAGGGGCCTGCGGCTGGGCGTTGCCCGCGGCGGGCGCGCCGGAACGGTGCCCGGCCCGCGCCAGCGCGGCCGAGAAGACGATCGCGTACGACACGAACAGCAGGAGGATGGTCAGAGGGGACTCACAATACCGCGACCTTGACGCAGTTGATCGGCGGCAGGGAATCGAAAAGACAGTCCCATTTCTCGCCTCCGTCCCGTCCTATCCAGAGCTGGCCCGTCGTGGTGCCGAGGTAGAGCGCCGGCGACTTGCACTCGTCGATGTCCATCGCGTCGCGCAGGATGGTGAAAAAGCTCTCCTTCTTGGGAAACCCGCTGGCGAGCCGCTTCCACGAGCCGCCGCCATTCTCGCTGCGCCAGACCGCCGGGGCGCCGCCCGGGCAGGTGCGCGTCTCGGGCACCAGCGGCGCGACGTAGATCGTGTCGGGGTCGTGCGGGTGGACGACGATCGGGAAGCCGAAGTCGGACGGCAGCCCCTTTGCGATCGAGCGCCACGAGCGGCCGTAGTCGTCGCTGCGCAGCACGCCGATGTCCGGCCGCCGCCCGCCGGGCCCGTCCCATTCGGCCCACCCCCCGTGGTTCTGCATGTACATGCGCCCCGGCGCGTCCTTGTGGCGCGTGATCTTGTGCACGCACTGGCCGAACTCGGGATAGGGATCGGGCTGGAAGCCGGCGCCGACGCCCTTGTTGGACGCGGCGAAGGTCTTCCCTCCGTCCTCGCTCAGGTAGTGGCCGCCGGTCGAGATCCCCAGGTGAATCCGTTTCCCGTCGCGCAGGATCGTGTGCATGCAGAGACCACCGGCGCCGGGCTGCCATTTGCGGGAGTGCTCGTGGTTGCTGATCCCCGGGACCATCTCCCAGGAATCGCCGCCGTCGCCGCTTCTGAAGAGGGACGCCGGCTCGACGCCGCACCAGAGGTCCTTCTTGTCGTCGCCCGGTTCGAGCGCCCAGATGTTGGCGAGCGCGCGGCCGTCCTCCTTCGGGAAGGCGGGCGCCGATTTTGTCTCCTTGAACTTTTTCCCGAGATCGGTCGACAGCAGCACCTTCATGCCGAAAAACTGGTTGCAGCTCGAAGCGTAGACGCGCGGCGTCCCGCGCCTGTCGATGAGCGCCGAGTAGACCGCCACACCGGACCCGTGCGGCCCGCGCAGCGTGAAGCCGCGGCGCGATTTCGGCGCCTCGGCCACGAAGACTCCCTTCTTGGTTCCGATTGTGAGAACGACCCGTTCCGGCATGGTCAGCCTCCTGAGACAGCGGGAAGAATCATGACGACGTCCCCGTCCACCAGCGGGGTGTCAATCCCTTCACGGTCGCGGACGTGATGCTTGTTCACGAACAGGTTGACATGGCGGCGCACCCTGCCGGTCTCGTCGCAGACGTTCCTGTGCAGCGCCGGGTGGATGCGCTCGAGCTCCTCGAGGGCGGCGCGCACGCTCGACGCCGAGAGAGGAATATCCAGGGCGCCCCCGCAGTAGGCGCGCAGCACCGACGGAACACGGATCGTGATGGTCATCGCCTGGTTCATGGCCGTGGACACGCTACATTCTAAACTCGGTTCAGCCCGCCGACGCAAGTGCCGCCCCCTCCAGGAACGGACGGGGCGGCTTGAGCCGCTTCCACAGGAAAGACACGAAGGCGGCACGTCGCCGCGCCACCGCATCCGCGCCGGTGATTGGGGGAAAATACTCCTCGGGCACCTCGTTAACCGCGGCCTGCAGGCGCGGCCGGTCAAGGAGCGCGGCAAGACGTTCATCGACCGACACGAGGCGCCCGAGTCTCGAGGACAGCACGTGCTGGAGCCGCGCCGCGCCGCCCGCGCGGGGGGACTGTTCCGTCACGGCCGGCCAATCGTGTTGAAAGCCCAGGCTCGCCCCGTGGTCGATGAGCCACAACTGGCCGTGGGACCAGAGCATGTTGGGATTCTCCGGGGTGCGGTCCGGGTTCGAGACCAGGCCATCCATCCAGTAAATCGTGGAGGCGAGTTCCGGATCGACCCGCTCGGCGTCCTGGGCGCGGAAATCACGGGCGTCGGCAAGGTACTGGAATCCGAGGCTCCGCCCGCCGCTCGCTCCCAGCAGCTGCGCCAGCTCATCGTTGTGGTCGTCCGTGGCCAGGCCCGGTGGAATGTCGATCAGTGCCCGCGCCGGGACGGAGAGGTCGAGCGCATCAGCCAGGGCCCCAACGATAATCTCGGCTACCAGGGTGGCCGGGGCCTGCGCGGCCCCCTTGAGCTTCGTGTAGTAAACGCCCCCGTCGGTGTCGGTCACGACAGGGCACGAGCTGCCGCGAGGATCGGCGCGGAGCAGGCGGCGGGCGCGGTAGGTCTGCA
>JANMQK010000370.1:0-33741 GCA_031370485.1 Acidobacteriota bacterium
ACCGAGTTCCTCGTCACGGTGGCGATGCGCGAGGTGGTCTTCCACGAGCCAGTCAACGTCGGCGACCTCGTCTCGTTCTACAGCCGCCTCGTGAAGATCGGTCGCACGTCCATCACCGTCTCGGTCGAGGTCTTCTCCCAGCGGGGCGAAGGGATCGGCAATCGCGTCAAGGTCACGGAGGCGGAGGTGACCTACGTGAACCTCGACAAGAACCGCCGCCCGGTGCCGATCGGGGTCTGACCCCAAAGCCGAGCTAAGATCACGTTCCGAGGCGAGCCATCGCCCGAGCGTACTCTGATTGAGTGAGGACGTCGGCCGACGATAGGACCAAGTCGCGTCGCCCGGCTGCTACGTCGTGGGCTTGCTCCGGACCTGACAAAGGAACAGAATTGCCTAACGCAATTCCGTCAAACGCGAATCGCCCTACAGGGCATCAGGGAGACAAGGGTGCGGACTGGGAAGCCTTGGCGACCCAACCCCGGTTACCGGCACCTTCTCGTTCTCCCGATCTGCTTGCTGCTCGTCGCTCCACTTTCTGTCCCCGCGCAGACGACCGGCACGGTCGAAGGAACCGTCGTCGACCAGAGCAACGCCGCGCTGCCCGGCGTAAACGTAGAGCTCGCGGGACGAAGCCTCCAGGGCACTCGCACGGCCGCCACCTCCGCAAGCGGTACGTTTCGGTTTCCGAGCGTTCCGCCCGGCGCGTACACGATCACCGCGAGCCTTCCCGGACTCGGCAAGGTGCAGAAGACGGCGACCGTCAGCCTCGATGCGACCGCGACCGTCCTCCTTCAGCTTGCGCTGACGGCGAGCGCCGAGGTGACCGTCTCGGGACAGGCGCCGCTGATCGACTCGACGTCGACGACGACGGGATCCAGCTACAGCGCCAAGATCATCGACAAGCTGCCGGTGGGCCGCAACTACGCGGACATCGTGTTCTCGCAGCCCGGCGCCCAGGCGGACTTCGGTAAGACGGAGGCTCGCTCGCTCGCGATCTCGCTCTACGGCTCGACGTCGGCGGAAAACCTGTTCCTGATCGACGGCATCGACACGACAAACGTCATGAAAGGCGTGCAGGGCAAGGACATCAACAACGAGTTCGTCGAGGACGTGGAGGTGAAGACGGGCGGTTACCAGGCCGAGTACGGCCGCAACACCGGGGGCGTGATCAACGTGATCACGAAGTCGGGCGGCAACGAGTTCCATGGCGGCGCCTTCGCTTACTACAACGACACGGGCATGCGCGCGGAACCGGACAATGGCATGGCCGCGAACTACGACACTCCGCAGTACTCGCAAACGGGCGACTCCCAGTTCTACAACTACATCTACTCGAAAGACGTCCGGCAGGAGTGGGGACTCGACCTCGGCGGCTTCCTTTGGAAGGACAGGGTCTGGTTCTTCGGCGCCTACGATCGCGTCAACAACACCACCAACACCGAAATCCCGGCCGGCGCCCTGGCGGGGCAGATCGCGGACGTGGACACCACCAAGAACCTGGGTGCGTTGAAGCTCACCTACCGGATGACCGACAATCAGTCGCTGATCGCCTCCTTTTTCCAGGACCCGACAACCGACACCGGCGCCATCAACGACGTGAACCATCCCGTGAACGGCGAGCCCCTCACCTACCTGGGCCGGCAGGAGAGGGGCGGCAGGAACTACGCCCTGCGCTACGAAGGGATCATCGGCCGCGACTGGCTGGTCTCGGGACAGGTGGCGCGCCATGACGAGAAGAACTCGATCAACCCCCGGACCGCCGCCGGCGACGTGCCTGAGTTCATCGACCACACCGCCGCCCTGTTCCAGACGGGGGGATTCGGTCTCATCCAGGACAAGGACCTGACGCGGGACTTCGCGGGGGCTTCGCTGACCCGCTTCCTGAACCATCACGAGATCAAGTTCGGCGCCGAGTACGAGAAGCAGACTGCGGACGTCGTGAAACGAATGTCCGGGGGACAGCAGGTCGAGATCTTCGGCAATTCCGTGAACCCCGGCATGCCGATCTACCGCCACTTCTACTGGACGACCCCCACGGCGACGCTGAGCGATTCCGGTGGCCCCGCGTTATCGGCCCTGGACGTCTCGGTGGAACACAAGAACACGACCCTCTACCTGCAGGACCGCTGGTCGATATTGCCGAACCTCTCGGTCAACGGCGGAATCCGCTGGGATCGGCAGGAGATCGTAGGCGCCGACGGACGAGTGCACATGGACCTGAAGAACGACTACGCCCCCCGCGTTGGAGTGATCTGGGATCCGACGAACGAGCACCGGCAGAAGCTGTTCGCCTCCTACGGGCGGTTCTACGAGCAGCTTCCAATGGACCTGGTGATCCGGTCGTACGCCTTCGAGCGCCAGCCGCGCATCGTCAACTACGACCCGGTGAGCACGGTGCCGGATGCGGCGGCCGAATCGGACTTCGGGACCTCATCGGCGATCCTGGGGGGTGCGACCGAGCCGACCGATCCGGATATCAAGGGCCAGTTCGTCCGTGAGTTCATCGTCGGCTGGGAACGGGAGGTCCGGCCGAACATGACCCTGGGCGTGAAGGGGGTGCAGCGCGACTATGGCCGCGTCATCGAGGATTTTCTCTGCGACGCGGTCAACGGGATCTACTGCATCGGCAACCCCGGGCGCGGGATCATGACCAATCTCTTCGCGCTCGACTACGTGACCCAGTTCCCGGCGCCGCGGGCACGGCGCAAGTTCACGGGTGTGCAGATCGATCTGACCAAGCGCTTCTCGCACAGGTGGCAGGGACTCGCCTCGTACCTATGGTCGAAGCTGGACGGGAACTACGACGGCGAGGTCGCCCCCTACACAAACGTCGGGGCCGATCCCAACATCTCGGCGGCCTATGACTATTACGACTTTTTCACCGACGGCATGAACCTCGGCAGGATCACCAACACCGGCCCGCTGTCCAACGACCGGCGCCATCAATTCAAGCTTTCGGGAGTCTACATCGCCCCGTTCAGACTTCAGATTGGAGTGTCCACCTTTTACAGGACCGGCACGCCGGTGAACCGGCTCGGCTATTCGGACGCTTACGGCCGCTACGAGTTCTTTCTCGACAAACGCGGCACCCAGGGCAGGACCCCCGACACGTACGAGATGGACGTGCACCTCTCGTACCCGTTGCAAACGGGGAAATGGACCATCAATTTCCTGATGGACGTGTTCAACCTGTTCAACACGCAGCGGGCGGTCCTGCTCGACCAGCGATGGGGATTCGCCGAGTCGGACAACATGTTAGCGACACCGGCCAATCCCGAATTTGGCAAGGCGCTCCTGCGCACGCCCCCGACGTCCGTACGGTTTGGCACGCGGATCAGCTTCTGAGACCGGAAGTCATACGGACCGTCTGGTCCGCCCGGGACAGCGCTGCAGGAGGCTCAGTCGAGCAGGACGAAGGTCACCTTCATCCAGACGCGGAACTGGACGATCTTCCCGTTCTCCACGGTCAGCTTCTGATCCTGGATCCACGCCCCGGTGACGTTCTTGAGGGTCTTGTTCGCCCGATCGATGCCCAGGCGGACGGCGTCATCGAAGCTCTTGCTCGAATTGGCGCTGATCTCGGAAACGCGGGCAACGGACATGCTGGCCTCCTTTCGAGGTGACGGATCTCCACGACGGTCTTGAGGACGCCGTGATGGATTGGAATCCTCCCATCCTATCGCGAACGGCGGGGACGCGAAACCCTTCCCCGAAATCAACCTGTCGCGGGCTCGTCCGAGCCGCTAGTGATGAGGCGACGCCGGCGCGACCGCGGGCTTGCCATTCTCCGGCGTGAGCGATTCGATCCAGCCCAGCGCCTTGTCAAGCTCGCGGTACACCGCGTCGCGCGCTCCCCCGAAGCCGTGGCTCCTGGCCTCGACCGCAACCAATCGACGGGTCCCCGTGTCGGGTCCGAAGAGCACGCGGGCTTCCGCCGCCGGCAGGTAGCGATCGTGCGTCGATTGAATGACTGCGATGGGGATGTTCAACGCGCTCTTGAGGCGGACGTAGGTCAGGACCTGACCGCTCTCCATCGTGCTCGCTCCCGCCCTCGCCGCCCGTTTCTTCGACGTGCGACGATTACGAACGAAGTCCGTTTCCCGCGTGAGAGACAGTGCGATCACACCGGCGGGCCGCGGATTGAGGGCCTGCTGAGCCGCCGCGACCACCATGAACCCGGCCCCGCGGGACATCCCGACCAGGATCGTGGGCGTGGCGGCGGGGAGATTGAGATCACGCTTCGCCGTGTCGATGATCGACGCCAGATCTTTCGCCAGCCGGTCGGGCGTGACGAACTTCGTCCTGCGCTCGACGTCCTTCAGGTAGCTGCGGGAGTCGAACCCGACCAGGGGATATCCGCGCTCCACCAGGTGCCGGAAGAGCGACTTGCTCGTCCCGAACCACCCGACGTCGCTCGTCGCATAGAGGATCAGGGCCGCCGGCGGACGGGAGTTCAAGGGGTTCACGAGACACAACCGCGGCAGGCCGCCGGCCAGCGGGCCTTCGGCATCTTGTTGCACGCAGACGCTTGCAGGAACCGAGAGACGGCACATGCAGCCCGCCGCGCAGATCGCCAGACCGGCCGCCGCGACCGTGGCGGTGAGCATCCTGAATAGGATTGACCTTCCCGGGCGTGGCATCGGCGGGAGGCCGTCCTAGATGACCGACCGTTGTCCGAGGAGGCGATCGCCCTGGACCAGCCGGTGGACGTCGAGAAAGGTGCCGGGATCGGTCAGCGCGCGCAGGGCCATCGGGGCTTTTGCGAGGCGCCGAATCAGCCAGGGGGATTGAACCACCATCCGCAAGACCTGGAAGTGGGCGTCGAGACTGAAGTGGACCTGGTTCGCGGCGCGGAACACCCGCGCCACCTGCTCGTAGAACTCGCGGACGTCGAGGCGGGTCGGCGTCAGGGCGGTGAACAGCGAAAAAGCGGGGTGCGAGACAGTTCTCCTGTCAGCCAGCTCTGGAGACTCTTTCAAGGAGTCCGTGTAGAGGTCGGTGCCCGGCAGCGGGGTCGCGACGGTGAAGTTGGAAGTCCGGATCCAGCGTCGATAGGTCTTCAGGAATCGGACCATCTCGTCGAAGTAGGCGCGCGTCGCGTCGCAGGGAATGACGAACTGGGCCGTCACGAAGGCCCCAGCCTCCGCCGCACGGCGAATCGCTTCGATGTTCCTGTCGACCGTGTTGCGCTTGCTGAAGTTCTTGAGCTGCTCGTCCGTCACCGCCTCGACGCCGAAGAGGATTCTTTTCAGGCCTCCGCGCCGGATCCAGTCCTTGAAACGATCTTCCTCGCGCAGGTAGAGATCCGTCCGGGTCTCGACCGTCAGCCAGAAACCAGGACGGTGCGGGAGAAAGTCCGAGGCCATCCAGGAAAGAAGCGGATCGTAGAGTTCCTGGATTTGCCGCTCGGTGGCCTGCATCCAGATGTCGTCCGCGAAGAAGAAGGCCCGGATGGCGGCGGGCAGCGAGTTGAAGTCGTGCTGGACGTTCGCGAGCGATGCGAGTGAGACTTTACGCCCGTGCGTCTTCCAGACGGTGCAGAAGGTGCAGTCGTAAGGGCAGCCCTCGCTCGTCTGGCTCATCCCGGTGGGTCGGAAACCCTGGAAGTACTCGCGCCAGTAACGTTTGGGGAGCAGGTGCCAGGCGTACGGCTTCAGATTCGCCAGTGGCTCCGCGGGCGGCCCGGGGTCGAGGACCCAGCGCCCGTCGTCCCGGTGGAAAAAGCCCGGGAACCGCGCCGGGGGCCTCCCCGCCTCGCGGATCGCGGCGGCCAGCGCCGCGAAAGCAGCGTCGCCGTTCCGGAAACAGATCAGATCCGCCGCCGAGTCCCAGAACGACGCGGGGTCTTCCGAGGGAGCGGTCCCCCCGAAGACGATGGTGGTCGCGGGGGAGATCCTTCGGATCGCCGCGGCCGCCTCGATGGCTTCGTCCCCGTTCGACGTGAAGGTGGCGGAGATTCCCGCCAGGGCGGGCGGATCGCGGCGGACCCTGTCCAGCAGCCGTTCCATCTCGCCCGCGATGCGCAGGTCCGTAATCTCCACGTCTTCCTCGTGCACGAGCTGTCCGGCGAGACGCGCCTGCGGGAGGGGCGGATAGTTCGCGATGTTCGGGAGGCTGAACCGGCGCGTGACCGGGTTGATGTCGGGCTCGATCAGGATCACTCCGTGCGGCCTTCCGGGGCTCATAGGTGCCTGCCATTCTACCCCCGCTTCCGGGCGCAGGACGCTCCACACGGCTCGTCAGGAAGGTTCGACCCGGATCTCCGCCGCTCCCTCGTCGTCGTACCTGACCCGAACCCTCCAGGGGCGGCAGTAAACCGGACAGTCCTCTATGTATTCCTGCGCGGCCCCGCCCGCCGGATCGAGTCCAATCACTGCCGTCTCGCCGCAGTAGGGACAAGCCACCTCGGCCTCGGTGACGAGCACCACGTCCCGCCGCGAATCGTCCTGATCCTTCATGCCTGGCTCGCCGCGGGCCCCGGACCGGCGCCCCGGGTGAGCCGTCGGATGAACGGCCCGACCGTCAGCCCCTGCACGATGATCGAAAAACTGACGATGACGTAGGTCACCGTCAGGATCAGCGGCCGCGCGCCGCCGGCCGGGAGCGACAGCGCCAGGGCCACCGAGATCCCCCCGCGCAGTCCGCTCCAGGTGAGGATCTTGATCACGTGCGGGCTGAAGGAACGGCCGCGGCGAAGCGCCTGGATCGGCAGGGCGACGCTCAACATGCGGGCGCCGAGAACCACGGGGATCATCAGCGCCCCGGCGAGCAGAAACGATCCGCGCAGCTCGAGGATGACCACCTCGACGCCTATCAGGACGAACAGCACCGCATTGAGGAATTCATCGACCAGCTCCCAAAAGTCGAACAGGCGCTCGCGGGTCCGCTCCGACATCGCGAGGGCCTTGCCGCGGTTGCCGGTGAACAAGCCGGCCACGACCATCGCCAGCGGGCCGGAGACGTGCAGGTGATGCGCCAGAGCGTAGCCGCCGGTGACGACCGCCAGCGTGAGGAGGATCTCGACCTGGTAGTTGTCCACACTCTTCAGCATGAGATAGAGCAACCATCCGACCGCCGCTCCGTACAGCAGGCCCACCCCTGCCGCCGTCGGACCGTGCTCCCCGTGCGCGAATCCGAGGAGGACCAGGAACATCACGACACCGATGCCGTCGTTGAACAGCGACTCTCCCGTGATCTTGGTCTCGAGTGACTTCGACACGCCGACCTTGGTGCGGATGGCGCCGACGGCGATCGGATCGGTCGGCGAGATCAGGGCGCCGAACAGCAGGCACTGGATCAGCGGCACGTGAAGCCCGATCCACCCGAACAGCTGCCAGGCCGCGACACCCACGATGGCGGTGGACAGCGCCACGCCGGCGGTCGCCAGCAGGCCGATCACCCATTTCTGGCTGGCGAGATCGTTCACGTTCACGTGCAGCGCGCCGGCGAACAGCATCGCCCCGAGCATGCCGTTCAAGAGCGTGCTGTCGAAATCGACCGCGTCGAGCAGCCGGGCGAGCGGATCGATCAGGGGTATCCCGGCGCCGGCCAGCGCGATGATGCCGAGCGACCCGAGGAGCGCTATCACCATCAGGCCGATGGTCGCCGGCAGCCGCACGAAGCGCTGGTTCAGCCAGGCCGCCAGCGCCGCGAGTGTTGTCAGGATGGCCAGGATTTCGAACGCGGTCATCGATCCCCCGTGTGGAGCGTCGCCCGATGAGCCCGCATCTTACCCCGATCGATCAGGACGTGCTGCCAGGCCTCTTTCGGCGTCCCGGCCGGTGCATGTCAAAAATACTTGACACATTCCGTGATGTCAATTATATTAGACACCGTGTTAAAGTTACCGGTCGCGCAAATAACGCATACCTGAGGAGGGCGCCATGAACGCCTCGTTCGAGGAGAAGAGTGTCTGGATCAGTTTGCTCGGAATGGTGGCGATATTCAGCTTCTATTTCTACGTCGCCGCGAACATGCTTTCCGCCGGGGTCACGGCGGTGGGACCCTTCGTTCCGTTGTTTGCCGGGGTCACCGTGCTGCTCGTGATCGTGCTCGTGGCCGGTCACATCGTCGTCGCGATCGCCAGCCGTCCCGACGGGCGTGATGAGCGCGACCGTCTGATCTCGTGGCGGGCCGAGCACAACTCCTCCTGGCTGCTGGCCACGGGCGTCGTGACGGCCATCTTCGGCCTGGCGTTGCCCATCGAGCCTGCCTGGATCGCGAACGGGCTGCTGATGGCGATGGTCCTCTCCGAGGTCCTCGCGCACGTGCTCAAGCTTTACTACTACCGGCGGGGGATGTGACGTGGCCCGTGCCAGGCCCCGTATCACCAACCAGATTCGCACGCTGCGCTTTCACCACGGAGAGATGACGCAGAAGGATCTGGCCGGGAGGATCGGCGTGACCCGGCAGACCGTGAACGCCATCGAGGGCTCGAAGTACTTCCCGTCGCTCGAGGTGGCATTCCGGATCGCAGAGGTGTTCAACGTGCCGCTTGAAGCGGTGTTTCAGTATGCACGACCCGTGAGTGACTCCCCGGCATAAGTGATTCTGCATCAGCAAGTTAAGGAACCGGATCCGCGTCCATCCCAATCTCCATTCAAGGTTTATTCAACCATCCTCAGCCACTCTTCGCGCGGGTAGCAGGGTTGTGTCTTTAGAAGCCACCGGTCTCGCGACCATGAAGGGGGCGTCATGAGCGACTTGAAGCAGCGCGTGAGGTTCACGGATCCGATCTCCCGGACGGCGCGTCGCGTCGCCCGGCTCCGCCTGGGGGGCATACCGCTTCTCGTGGCCGGGCTCGCCGTGGCGCTCGGCTTGTGGGCCGGACTCTCGCGCGCCGCGAACCCCTCCTCGGGGACGCTCACCCCCACGAGCGGTCCGTTGACCTATACGGCCGGCCCGTTTGCCGGTGCAAACGTCTCGGCACAGGCCCTCGGCCTTCCCGACTGCACGGCGCCGATGTCGTGCGACACCTTCACCCTGACAGTCGACGCGGCGACCCAGGCGGCGACGCGCGAAGTCCAGGTGCAGATCGCGTGGGACCTGGCCGCGGCCGATTTCGACCTCTACGTCCTCGATGCGACCGGCACCGTGCTCGTGAAATCCTCCGCCAGCGGCAACGACCCCGAGACGGCCATCTTCGAGATTCCCCTCACGCCGACGACCTACCAGGTCCTGGTCGCCCCCTTCAACCCCATCGGGCAGAGCTTCAGGGGGATCATCAGCCTGGTGCCGTTCCCTCCCGTGCAGCCCCCGGGCACGGGGATCGCTCCCCGGTACCAGCCCTACGCCGCATCGTCCGGGATGGGCAATTCCGCGGGCGAGCCCTCGATCGGCGTGGACTGGATACCGAGGGTCGCGAGCCTCTCGCACGGCACGGTCAATACCGGCGGCGTCGTCTTCTTCACGTCGGGAATCGAAGAGCTGCGGGCGAGCTTCGACGACTGCTCCTCCCCGGCGGCGGATCTCTGGGAGGATGTGTCGAGCCCCTTCGTGCAGCAAAGCGTGCTTTCCGATCCGATCGGCTTCGTGGACCACCGGACGGGGCGGATGTACCAGCTCGATCTGGCCGGTGGAGAGGGCAACAGCTTCGCGGCCTATTCCGACGACGACGGCAACACCACGACGCCGATGCAGGGCGGAGGATCGCCCGCCGGGCCCGATCACGAGACGCTGGGCGCGGGTCCTTACAACGACGCCGCGCTCCCCCCGCCGCCCCCCCACCCCCTCTACCCGAACGCCGTCTATTACTGCTCGCAGAACATCGCCGCCGAGGCCGAGTGCTCGCGCAGCGACGACGGCGGCCAGAGCTTCGGCCCCGGGGTTCCGCTCTTCAACGTGGCCCAATGCACCGGAAGCATCCACGGGCACGTCAAGGTCGCACCGGACGGCACCGTCTACGTGCCGAACTCCTCCTGCGCCACGGGAAATGGGACGGCCGGCATCGCCGTCTCGACCGACAACGGCCTGACCTGGACCGACCGCACCGTCCCCGGCAGCACGGGTAATGCCGATCCGTCCGTCGGTGTCGGGCTGAACAGCGTGGGGAGGCCCGCGGGTCAGACGACCAGCACCATCTATCTAGGGTGGACGAACGGGGACGGCCACGCCCTCGTCGCCGTTTCGCATGATCGGGGACTGACCTGGGTCGGCACGCACGACGCGGGGGCGGCCTTCGGAATCAGGAACTCCGTCTTTCCGGCGGTGGTCGCCGGAGACGACAACCGGGCTGCCTTCGGTTTCCTGGGCACCACAACCGGCGGTAACTCGTCCGACGAGGCGACCTTCCGCGGTCTCTGGCATCTCTACATCGCCACCACCTACGACGGCGGCCTGACTTGGACCACGGTGGACGCCACACCCAACGACCCGGTGCAGGTAGGCTCGATCTGCCTTCTTGGCTTGTCTTGCGGCAACGATCGGAATCTCCTGGACTTCAACGATTTCACCCTCGACCGGGAGGGGCGCGCGCTGTTCGGATTCGCCGACGGCTGCCTTCCCCCCGGGTGCACCTCGGCAACCGTCAACGGCAACCCGCCCTACGCGACGTCGCGCAGCGCCAAGGCCAGCATCGCGCGGCAATCGGGCGGGCGGCGCCTGCTCAGCGCCTTCGATCCGCCCGAACCGTCCGTCCCCGCGGCCCCCAGGCTGGCTTCCGCCACCCGGACCTCCTCGGGTGTCGACGTCCGGTGGTTCGAGCCGGACAACGGCGGCTCGCCGCTGACCCACTACAACATCTTCCGCGGGACGAGCAGCGGTGGAGAGTTCCTGCTGGCGAGCACCGCGAACGCGCAGAAGCCCGAGTACGTCGACACCACGGCGGACTCGAACACGACCTACTACTACTATGTCACCGCGACGAACACGGTCGGAACCGGGTCCTACTGCGGCGAGCTTGTCGCTTCGGGAGCGATCGTCGAGCCGCGTCCTCCGGACTCCTGCGGCGGCGTTGACGTCGTCATCGACCCCGCCGGGGACGCAGTGAACCCGGCCGCGAGCGGCACGGCGGCCGGCAGCACCGACCAGGTGGACGTCACGGGCGTCTCTTTCTCCGTCAATGCCGGCAAGACGATGCTGACGACCCGGCTCCGGCTGAAGAACCTGGTCCAGCAGCCGGTCAACGGCACCGCCTTCACCTCCTACTTCGTCGCCTGGACATCAAACGACGGCAGGACCTACGCGACCGAGGTGGACGTGGATTCGGGGACCCGCTCGGCCTTCTGGGGCGAGTTCGATCCCAACACGAACCAGCTCAACACCTTCAACAGCGCCACGCACACCTTCACGACGGGGCCGGACGGAACGATCGCCGTGGACGTGCCCCTGGGCGGCGTCGGCAGCCCGACCATTCCGATCACCGACCCCGCCGGCACCCCTGCGGTGACCGACCCCTATGCCATCGTCATCGCGGGGGAAGGAGTGCTCGGGGTCGGACTGGTCTTCACCCAGCCGGAAGACAGGGCCCCCGACAGCAGCTTCGGGCAGCGGTGGGCCGTCTGCCCCTCCGGGCCGGCGACGTTCTATTCCCTCGGCGCACCTGTCAGCGCCAACCCCGGCGCCGCCTTCAGCGTCACACTAGCCGCGCGGGACGCCAGCAACAACGTCGCCACGGGGTACACCGGGACGGTGCACTTCACCGGCTCGGACGGGCTGGCCACGCTGCCCGCCAACTACACCTTCACGGCGGGCGATTTCGGGGTTCACACCTTCAGCGTGACGCTCCGCACTTCGGGGAACCAGACGATCACCGCCACCGATACGGCAACGTCGTCGATCGCGGGATCGGCCATCGTGGCGGTCAACACGACCCCGCCCCCCAATACCTGCATCTCGACGCCGACCCTGGTCGTGACCGACGCCTCCGGGGACCAGATCCCCTTCCCCTCCCAGCAGGACATCACGTCGGTTTCGGTCGGCGAGGACTATCAGTTCATCGGCTCGCAGCGGCTCGTCTTCAAGGTGAAGGTCGCGGACCTGAACACCATCCCCGCCAACGGCATCTGGAGGGCGCGCTGGACGTTTGGAGCGACGACCTACTACGTCGCGATGAACTCCGACGGCAACTCGTCCGTGACCTACGACTACGGAACGCAATCGGGCAGCCTGGTCTCCTCCGTCGGGGCGATCGAGTCGGGCACCTACGCCACCGACGGCACCATCACCATGGCGATCGCGATGAGCAAGGTGGGGAATTCCACCGCCGGGTCGATCCTCACCGGCGTGAACGGGCTCACCCAGCAGAACGTCGGCGGCACGCTCTTCACGGGCGTCGACTCCACGAGCAGCGGCACGTACACAGTCAGGGCCCAGGCGCCTACCTGCACGCCCGTGAACCCTCCACAGACCTCGGTCACCTACCTCAAGGGAGGAATGACTTTCAGCCCCAACGTGACGGTGAGGGCCCCCTACATCGGGCAGGACGTCGAGCCGAGCATGCGGACCGACCGGTTCGGCAACGCCTACGTCGCGGCCATCCGCGGCGTGCCGGGAGGCACCGACCTCTGGTATTTCGATCTGCGGCCCACGGTCCCCGGGCCCGACGGATCTCCCATCCCCAACCCGACCTACGACCCGTACATGCGCAACCCGCAGTACCGCGGACAGCCCGACGCGATCAGCGGTTCAGAGGACGCGTCCGTGGGGGGCGACGGCGGCGGGGACGTGGACATGGCCGTCGCCTTCGACGAGTCGGCACCCGGCAGCCCTCCCTACCTGGCTTACGCCAGCCTGGTCCTCAGCAACATCTCGACCCAGCGATCGACCGACCGCGGCGTGACGTGGGTCAAGAACGGCGCGGGGAACGTGACTGGAGGCGTGCCGGGGGACGACCGGCAGTGGCTGGAGTTCTTCGGCAAGGACCAGGTCTACCTCCTGTACCGTTCGCTGGCGCCGGCCGTGTCGCAGATCCAGCGCTCGATCGACGGCGGCCTGACCTACGGCCCCGCGCGCACCGCCGGGCTGATCGGCCAGGTGGGGGGCATCGACATCGACCAAAACGACGGCACCGTCTACATCAGCGGCAGCACCGGTGTCGTGGCGGTCGGCATCCCGCCGGCGCCCGGGCTCGAGCCCGTGAGCTACACCGTCCACACGGTCGCGGGCACCGGCAAGGCGCACCTCTTCTTCACGGTCAAGGTGGCCCAGGACGGCACGGTCTACGCCTGCTACTCGGACGACGTGAACGTGTTCATCCAGTACTCCAAGGACAAGGGGAACACCTGGAGCGCCCCGATACGAGTCAGCGACGGCGCCGAGACGCGGATCAGCATCTTCCCCTGGCTGGAGACCGGCCCCGGTTCCGGCACCATCGGTGTCGTCTGGTACGGCACCGATACGACACTGCCCGTCCCGGGCAGCAATGTCGGCAACTGGAAGGTCTTCTACGCCCACGGGACCGCCGCGAGCACGGACCACCCGACGTTCCGCCAGGCGGTGGCCAGCGACCACATCATTCACGCCGTCAACATCTCGGAAGCCGGCCTCGTGGTCGGCGGCTCGTCCCCCAACCGGAACCTGGCCGATTTCTTCCAGGTCGCATTCGACCCGACGGGCGCGGCGGTGATCGCTTACGCCGATGACCACAACGATTTCGCCGGCCACACGTTCGTGGCGCGGCAGATCGGCGGGCCGGCCGTGAACGGCGGGACCGTTCCGGCGCCGGTCGAAGGAAACGCCCTTCCTCCGCCCCTGCCCTTCTCCACCGACGGCTCCCAGGTCGTGGATTTCGCGAGGGACGTGCGCGACGGCGGCAATTCCCAGCTGGGCGGCCTCGTCGTCCTTCCCGTCGACGACCCCCTCGACATCCTCTCGATCAAGTACTCGGAGGAATACTCGGGGGGGCCCCTACTCGCCGCCACGATGAAGGTCTCGGACATGACCGCCATCCCGCCATCCTCGAACTGGCGGGTCAACTTCTCGGCCAATGCGGCGTTCACGCAGATGAGCCCGACCGGCGGCTTCACCTTCGGCCTTGCGGACCGGTCCGATCAGTTCTTCCTCCGGACCAGCACCGATTCGTCGGGAGTCCAGACCTTCACGTACGGCACGACGGTCAGGGGTTTCGACGGCTCGATCACCTACACCGACCGGGGCGCTGCAGACAGCGGCGCGTTCGACGCCGCGAGCAAGACGATCACCATGAAGGTGGCTCTCAGCAAGCTGAACACGATCCTGACGGCCGCGGGGCGTCCGATACTTCAGCGCGGGTCGATCCTGGCGGGGTTGCGCGGCCAGGCGTTCACGAACGGCCAGGGGAACAACGTCAAGATCGACTCGACACGCGGCGGGACGCAGTTCACGCTCAATTTCCCGCCCGCGGCGGTCAATGACAGTTACGATGCCAACCAGGACAGGGCCCTGACCGTCGGGGCACCCGGCGTTCTCGCAAATGACACCGACCTCGACGGCGACCCGCTGAGCGCGACGCTGACCGGCGGCCCGTCCCACGGGACGCTCATGCTCGACCCCGGCGGCTCGTTCGTCTACACGCCGGGCCCCGGCTACGTCGGGAGCGACAGCTTCACCTACACGGCCGGCGACGGCCTCGCCGTTTCAGGCGTGGGGACCGTTTCGATCACCGTTTACCGCGCGGCGGGCGTGACCCCCGACGGAGGCGGCGTGCCCGGCACGCCGCTCACGGTCTTCGCGTCGGGCGGCAACCTCACCCTCACGTGGGGCTCCTCCTGCAGCACGACCGACACGGACTACGAGGTCTACGAGGGGACGCTGGGCGACTACTACAGTCACACGCAGAAGTTCTGCAGCACAGGGGGTGCCGTGACCAGCACATTCCCGCAGACCGGGGAGAGCACCTATTACCTGATCGTGCCCCGCAACGCGGCGAGGGAAGGCTCCTACGGACGGGCGAGCGACGGCTCGGAGCGCCCGCAAGGAGGCACCGCGTGCGTGCCGCAGGCGATCGTGGCGGCCTGCCCGTAGCGACGGCCTGCCCGTAACAGCGATAGAAAAGACCTCCCCGCATCCGGAAGCGCGGCTTAAACTTCCCCCGAGCCGCGTCGACCGGGCGCGGGGAGGCTAAGATGGCATCAGGCCGGCCTTGAGCAACCTGCTCGACACCCCCCGCGGGCGGCGCCTGCTGTTCACGATTCTCTATGCCGCCGAAGGGGGACCGATCGGGTTGATCTGGTGGGCGCTGCCGACACTCCTCCGTGTCCGGCAGGTCCCCGTCGGGAAGATCACCACCGTCCTGGCCCTCCTCGTCCTCCCCTGGGCGTTCAAGTTCCTCTGGGCCCCCCTCGTCGACACCCTCCGCCCGCCCGGCTGGGGCTTCAAGGCATGGATCGCCTGCTCGCAGGTCCTGATGGGGCTGACCCTGGTTCCCCTGATCTGTCTCGATCCGGCGGCGCAGTTCGAGACCGTGGCCGGTCTCCTGTTCCTGCACGCCGTGGCGGCGGCCACCCAGGACGTTTCCGTGGACGCCCTGGCCATCCGGGTGGTGCCGGCGGCGGAGCGGGGCTCCATCAACGGATACATGCAGGCCGGGATGCTGGTCGGAAGAAGCCTGTTCGGGGGCGGGGCGCTGCTCCTGGGGGACCGACTGGGGTGGACCTAGGTCTTCGCCGGGCTTTTGTTTCTGATCTGGTCGTCGCTACTCCTTCTGCAGTTCGTTGACGAACGTCGGTTCGGCGGCGTCCTGCCTGATCGAGCGCGCGCGCGGCGCTTCGGCCGGCTGTTTCGCTCGGCGTTCCGGCGGCGGACCACCTGGCTGGGGCTTGCCTTCGCGCTGACTTCGGCGGCCGGGTTCGAAGCGGTCGGGGCCCTGATGGGACCCTACCTCGTGGACCATGGCCTGGAGGCTGGGACGATCGGTCTGTTTTTGGGAATTCCGGTTGTGGCCGCCATGCTGATTGGCGGGCTGGTCGGCGGCCGGTTGTCGGATCGGATTGGCCGCATCAAGGCGCTGGCCTTATCTTTGTGCGGCTTCGCCGCCATGATCATGGGGCTGGGGGCGGCGGAGATGACGGCGGGAGCGGATGCCCCTCCGGCGCTCCTGCTGGGACTGCTGACCGGCATGTACCTCGGGCTGGGCACCTTCGTGGCCGTCTCGTACGCCTTCTTCATGGATCTGACCGATCCCGATCTCGGCGCGACCCAGTTCAGCACCTTCATGGCGGCGACCAATGGCTGTGAATCCTGGTCGGCGTGGGCCGGGGGCCGCCTGGTCGCCTCCGCCGGTTACGCCGCTGCCTTCTTCGCGATGAGCGCGGTATCGCTCCTGAGCCTCTCAATTCTGAAAGCCTTCCGCCGGCGCCCGCGGGCGGCTTCGGACGCATGACCTGCAAGATCCTTTCTGTCACCTTCGGCGTCGATTGTCGGAGGCGGAACGGGGCGGCGGATCGGGCGGAACATCCGGCGGACGCGTCAGGTGGTGCCGCGAGCGCAGCCAGGCCCGCAGCGTGGCGCGGTACAGTGCGCGTTCGAAATACCCGCCGTCCGCCGAGAGCGCCGCGTAGCCGCGCGTCAGTAGCGGCTCGAGCAGCGGCTGGAGCTGGCGCTCGTTGCTGGTTGTGTGGATGGCGATGTCCTCATTCCGCTGAGGTGAGATGACATTGAATCCCGACCACGAACGACACATGCGGCGAGCGATCGCGCTGACTATCAACGCACCGCCGCCACAACGATGTTGATCGGGTCAGAGTTGCGCCGCCCGGTGCTCTGCATCCCGCTGGGACCGGAGGGTCCGCCAACTGCTTGAGCTGGGCCCCGAGGGCGCGACGGTTCACGTCCGGGCGCGAAACCCGCCGCGCCTCAGAGCTCTCGCACTACTCGCGCTGCATGGATCACCTTTCCCCGGCGACCGGCCACGATCCGGCCGCCCCAGCCTACGAGCGCCATCTCCCGGAAAAGACCGTTCTCTATGGCGTCGTCCAGTCGGAACTGGAGAGCTTCCTGGCGCGATCGAGTCGTCCCGGCGGGGTCTCCCCCCCGGCCTCCCGATCCGGTCCCCCGCCCACGGTCGTTCCGAGGTTGACGAAACAACCCTTGCCGGACCTAGAATGGCACGTTGAAATTGCTATGGGCAGCCTGGGGGACGGCGTCCTTGACGCGCTGGGGGAGGCCGCGGTGATCGGCGAGAAGGCCGACCTCCCGGTCGCGCTCCTTGCGGTAGCGCTCCTGTCCGTCGCGCTCCCGGGTTGCGGCGCCGCGGGTCCGTCCTCGCGGAGCGCCGGCCCCCGGCTCAACGTCCTTCTCCTCACCGTGGATACGCTCCGCCCCGACCATCTCGGTTGCATGGGATACGCGCGGCGCACGAGCCCCAAAATCGACGCGCTGGCGGCCCGGGGGGTGATCTTCCGGCAGGCGATCACCGCCGCAGGACGGACGGTGCAGTCATTCCCCTCGATCATGACCGGGGTCTATCCCTACGTGCACGGGCTCCGCTCCGAAGGGCAGAGCACACTGGTTCTCGAAGGGCGCCAGACGCTGACCCGGGTCCTTCACGACCACGGATACGACTCGTTCGCCGTGACCGAGGGGTTGAACGTCGGCCTGCACCATGGTTTCGACATGTACGACCCGGAGATTTATCTCGACCAGCAGGGGAAAAAGGTCTATCTCCCGACGCGGGACGACCGCGAGGCGTCGCGCAAGGCGGTGAACTGGCTTCGCGGGCGCCGCGACACGTCGCGCCCCTTCTTCCTGTGGATGCGCTACAACGCGCCGCACTGGCCGTACCAGGCCCCGCCCCCCTTCGGCGAGATGTTCGACCCCGACTACCACGGTTCGCACACCTTCAATCAGGGGCAGAAGCCCGACCACCGGCGGGGGGACATCATCTTCGGTCAAACGCGCCTGCCGGCGCGGGAAGTGGAGCACGCCGTGGCGCACTACGACGGGGAGGTCGCCTACGCGGACCAGGCGATCGGCGATCTCCTCCAGGCTGTGCAGAAGATGGGCGGGACCGGGCGGACGCTGGTGGTGCTGACGGCGGACCACGGCGAGAGCCTCGGTGAGCACGACTACTTCTTCGAGCACGGCGCCTATCTCTACGAGCCGCTTGTCCGCGTGCCGCTGATCATCGTCGCCCCCGGGGTCCTCCCCGCGGGACGGACCATTTCGACCCTGGTCCGGACCATCGATATCATGCCCACCGTGATCGACCTCGTTGGCCTCCCAATCCCCGACGGCGTGCAGGGGCGAAGCCTGCTGCCCCTGATGCGCGGCGAGGACCACGCGCCGGCGCCCCTGGCCTACTGCGAGTCGGGCCGCAACTATTTCAAGGAGGATCCGAAACAGTTCGTCCCCGGCACCGCCGGCAGGTGGCGGATGATGCGCAGCGAACGGTTCAAGCTGATCCTCATTCCCCGCGATCCCGAGCCGATCTGGGAGCTCTATGATCTGCAGGCCGATCCGGACGAGACCACGAACGTCCTGGACCGCTATCCCGACGAGGCGGCGCCGCTGCGGCAGGCCCTCTTGGACGCCTTGTCGCATGACCCCGGCAGGGACGACCGCAGCGAGGGAGAGGTTCCGGGCGACCTGCGTGAGAAACTGCGCTCCCTCGGGTATATCGGTGGAGGCGATGGCCAGTGAGGGTCGTCCGGGCCGCCGGGCTCGTCCTTCTCCTCCTCCCGGCCGGCTGCGCGTCGCCCACGTCCACCCCGTCGTCATCGATCGTCTGGGGCGGGGCGCGCTTCACCGTCGCGACACCGGAGTGCATCCGGATCGAGTACTCCGCCGCGCACCACTTCGTGGACGACCCCAGCCTGTTCGCCGCCGACCGGGAGGCAAGGGCCCCCGTCACCGTGGAGAGGAGCGGCCGGGGGATCGTCCTCGACACCGGCCGGATCCGCCTACAGTACCTCGACGACGGGCGGCCGCTCACGTCCACCAACCTCCGCGCCGAGATCCGCGGCGGCGCGGAACCGATCCTCTGGACCCCCGGGATGGAGAATCGCGGCAACCTGGGCGGGACCCTCAAGGCCCTGGGCCCGGTGCGCGGCCCGGTTGATCTCGGACAGGGCCTCCTGTCGCGCGACGGCTGGTATCTCCTGGATGACTCCTCGACGCCACTTCTGACGTCCGCCGGCTGGGTCGCGGCGCGGCAGGAGAAAGACGGCACCGACTGGTACCTGTTCGGATACGGCCGCAACTACCGCGCCGCGCTCCGGGCCCTGACCGCCGTCGGCGGCGCCGTCCCCCTGCCTCGCCGGGCCGCGCTCGGCTCCTGGTACTCGTGGTACTGGCCGCTCGACTCGGCCGATTACCGGAGGATCGCAGAGGAGTACCGCGACCACGGCCTCCCGCTCGACGTGATGGTCCTGGACATGGACTGGCACGCAGGGGGCTGGACGGGATGGGATTGGAACCGCCGGCTCCTTCCCGACGCCGAGGCGCTCGTGGCCTGGCTTCACAAGCGCGGCCTCACGGTCGCCTTGAACGTGCACCCCTCCGGCGGGGTCGGGCCGGACGACTCCGCCTACGCCGGTTTCATGAGCGCGCTAGGGGCCGATCCCTCGACGCGCCGGACGCTGCCGTTCGACGCCTCCGACCGGAGATACCTTGACGCGTTCTTCCGGTTCACCCACGACCCGCTCGAACGCGCCGGGGTCGATTTCTTCTGGGTCGACTGGCAGCAGCAGCCGATGACCCGGGGAGTCCCGGGGCTCACCAATCTCGCCTGGCTCAACGATCGCTACTACCGGCGGAGCGCGCGGGACGGGCGCCGGGGCCAGATCCTGAGCCGCTGGGCCGGGTGGGGCGACCACCGCAACGTGATCCATTTCTCAGGAGACGCGGAGGGGCTCTGGTCGGTCCTGCGGTTCGAGGTGCCGTTCACCTCCACCGCCGGCAACGTCGGATGCTTCTTCTGGTCGCACGACATCGGCGGGCACCGGGGGTCGCGCGATCCCGAGTTGGTGACACGATGGGTCGAGTTCGGCGCGGTGAGCGCGGCCCTGAGGCTGCACGCGGCACGAAGCCAGGATCTCGACCGCCGTCCCTGGAGCTTCGAGAAGCCCTACGCCGAGGCGATGCGCGACGCTTTCCTGCTGCGGGCGCGTCTGTTTCCCTACCTCTACACCACCGCCTGGCAGGCGCACGCGGACTCCCTGCCGCTCCTCCGGCCGATGTATCTCGAGTTCCCGGAGGACGATCGCGCCTACGCCAACCCGCAGGAGTACCTCCTCGGCGACGCCTTCCTGGTCGCCCCCATCGTCGAGCCCGGGGTCGGGCCAGGCCGCCTGGCGACCCAGACGGTCTGGTTCCCGGCGGGCCGCTGGCGCGACTGGTCCACCGGCGAGGTCCATGAAGGGGGGACGGAGGAGGTGGTCGCCGCCAGCCTGGACGAGATCCCGCTTTACGTCCGCGAGGGTGTTCCGGTGCCGACGCAGGCGCCCGGCGATCGGATGGACGCGGGTCCACCCGCCGAGCTAATCGTCCGCTGCTACCCCGGCGCGCCCGGCCACTTCACGCTCCACGAGGATGACGGGCTGACGACGGCGTATCGCGAAGGGGCCTTCGCCTCCACCGATCTCTCCTGCGCCCGGGACGGACAGCGGATCGAGGTGACGATCGACGCGCCGAAGGGGACCTTCCGGGGACAGCCACGTGAGCGCGGATATCTCGTCGAGCTGCCGGGGACCGCCCGCGGGCGCGCCGCCTCCATCGACGGCGTTCCGGCCGCGGCCGAGTATGACGAAGCCACGGCGACGAACCGTATCCGCGTGCCGGCGCGTGCCCTCTCGGGCCGGGTCACGGTCGCTCTCGAGGCCGGGGAGGCCGATCCCGCGGCGCTCAGGGATCGCGCCGTGCGCCGGCGGGTGCGCGCCGCTCTCGGCGACGTGCCGCCGGAGCAGGTACGGGACGAGACTCTTCTCGGTGCGGCCTGGGCGGCGCGCGGCCTCGCGGTTCAGCGCAAGAACGAGGGGCTGTACCTTCGCGGCGGGCCGGACCTGATCGTCGTCCATGACGGGGCCGGTGTGCTCGACCGCGGCGCCGTCCTCACGCTCGAAGAGGAGGCCGGCTCGTCCCGGCGGGTCCTACTGCGTCACGAGGTCAAAGGGCGCGGAGACATCCGCCTGGCGATGCCCGATGTCCCGGCCGCGGAGTCCTCACCCGTCGGTGTCCCTTTGATTCTGAGCGTCCGCCTGCGGCTCCCCGGAAGCCCGCACGGCACCGTCCTGCGCACGGAGCTCGACCGGCGTCCGAGCGCCCTGCGCGCATGGAGTGTTGTCGGCCCGTTCCCCTACGAGCCCGATCGTCCGCTGGCGTCCCAGGTGTTTGGGCCCGAGGCCCCCACGCTCGACCTCGGCGCGACGTACAGTGGCGCGGGAGGCGCGACTCTCTCCTGGAAAGAGGTGTCCTGCCGCGCCGACGGCGCCGTCGACCTGGGCGCGATGTTCGGGCGGCGCGACGGGATCGCCTACGCCGCGACGTTTCTCCGGTCGCCGAGGCCGCAGCCACTGGCCCTCCGCGTCTGGTCCGACGACGGGATCGAGATCTGGCTCAACGGGGCGAGAATCCACCTGAACGACGTCGTTCGCGCCCTCGTCCTCGGCCCGGATCTGGTGCGGGCCGAGCTGCGGGCAGGGGTGAACGTGCTGGAGGTGAAAGTGTCGAACGTCGCCCTGGGGTGGGCCTTCCGCGTCGAGGCGGAGACCGGAGAAGGACTCGCCGAGTCGCCCCGCCGGCGGTTCGATCCACGCCCCGCCCCGCCCGCATCGTCTTCGGCGCCCGCCGCGCCGAAGGATGGCGCCCTATGAGTCCGGGCGATCGGATCCACTGCGCGGCCCGGCTCTCCCATCGTCGCGCCGGGTGGCTCGGCCTGCTCGGTCTCGCCGCGGCCCTGTTCGCCGGGTCCTGCGGCGCGCCGCCGCGACCAAACTTCCTTCTCATCACCGCCGACGACCTGAGCTGCGAGGACACCACTCCCTACGGGAACCCTCACATCAGAACTCCGCGGCTCCAGACCCTCGCCTCGCAGGGGATGCGGTTCGACGGCGCATTCCTGACCTCCGGGTCGTGCAGCCCGAGCCGATGCAGCACCCTCACCGGCCGGTACCCCCACTCCACGGGCGCGGGACGCCTCCACGATCCCCTCCCGAACGCGCAGGTCACGTTTCTCGAGCCCTTGCGCAAGGCCGGCTACCACGTGGCGATCGCGGGGAAATGGCATTTCGGCAAGCTGGCGCGCTGGCGGTTCGACGCCATCTATCCCGAGTCCGATCCAGCGGGGTATGGAGACTGGATCCGCGCCCTGCGCGAGCGCCCCCGCGACCGGCCCTTCTTCCTGTGGCTGTCGGCCTCCGACCCGCATCGTCCGTACGAGGAGGGCACCCTCGTTCCGCCACATGCTCCCGACGACGTCGTCGTTCCCCCGTACCTGCCCGACAACCAGGAGACGCGGCTCGATATGGCGACTTATTACGATGCCATCGGCCGCCTGGACCAGTGGGTGGGGCGGGCGCTCGACGAAGTCGAACGGGAGGGGATCGCCTCGAACACCTTCGTGCTCTTCCTGAGCGACAACGGCCGGCCTTTCCCGCGCTGCAAGCCCACCCTGTACGACTGTGGGATCCGGACACCGTGGATCGTGCGATTCCCCGCCCTCGTGCGGCCCGGAAGCCGGACGTCATCGATCGTGAGCGCGGTGGACATCGCGCCGACACTCCTCGATGTGGCGGGGATCGGGAAGCCGCCCACCGTCCAGGGCATGAGCTTTGCGCCGATCCTGCGGGATCCGTCCGCGGTGGTGCGTGAGCGCGCCTTCGCCGAGCACAACTGGCACGATTACCCGGCGCGCGAGCGCATGGTGCGAACCGCCCGCTTCAAGTACATCCACAATTTCTACCCCGACCTGCCCCTGACGCCCTCGGAAGACGTGCTGAAGAGCCCCACATACCACACGATGAAATTCCTGATGGATCGTGGGGCGCTCCCCCCGGAGCAGTCGAGCGTCTTCATCGCACCGCGCCCCCGCGAGGTGCTGTACGACGTCGTCTCCGATCCGGCCGAGCTGGTGGACCTCGCCGGACGGCCGGAGTACGGCGGCGCGCTCCGCGAGATGCGCCTGGCCCTCCAGGAGTGGGAGCAGGAGACCGACGACCGCGACACGCTGGCCCCGCCCGCGTCCCGCTGAAGGCGGGGTGGGCGCCGGCTCAGTACCCACTTTGAAAAATGGGAATTGGTGGAGGCGGCGGGAGTCGAACCCGCGCCGCCTTGAAATGCTAACCAGCTGATGGCGTGCGACTTTTCGTCGTAAGTGTCTGGTAATTCGTTGCCTTGTGGTCAACTTATTGTCCTCTGGAGTCCTCTGGAGCCCTCCCCAGTCTTGGAGACATGTTGGAGACGGAGTCACCACCGTTGCCATCACGCCATCCTCGCTCGAACGGTTGGTCAACATCCGCCGCCACAAGGATGTTGATAGGGTCAGAGTAGCGCCGCCTGATGCTCTGTATCCCGCTGGGCCCGGAGGGTCCACTACCTGCTTGAGCTGGGCCCCGTGAGCGCGACTGTTCTCCGCCAGGCCCCGCTCGCCGGTGGCGACCCCGCGCCAACCCTGGCTCCCGCCCGCCGCGCAGCTTGAATCCCCCGCTGTCCGGTCCCCCGCCCCATTTCGCCACCGGCCAACAGGGCCCAGGTTTACGGAATAGCCCCTATGCGCCGACGACGGGGGGGTGCGCTACTTCGGCGGGCGGTTCGAGGCCGGAGTGCACCGCCTCACCTTCGCCGTCGGCGAGTATTTCCGCGCACAGGGGACGCCCGGCTTCCACCCGGAGGCGTGTCGGTAGCAAATGATATGGCCGGTTCGGGCGTCACGATCGAGTCGCCGTACTGGCCGCGGGTGGGGCTGCCCATTCCCCTTGCCAGGAACATGGCTGGGAGCACGCTGCCCGCGATCCTCACCGAGGAGGCGCGCGGGGCGCGTCGCGATCCTGACGGAAAGCCCGAGTCCGAGCCTGGACGGGTCATCACACTTCTCTCGCCGTTGGTACTGGCGTGGGGGCACACGCTCACGGGCCGGCGGATCGACGCCGTCGTACTCTGTCCGCGACCCTCGGCAAAGGGTCGTTATCGCGTGCGGGCTCCGGCTTGAGGATGAAGCGCCAGGGCTTCCTTCTCCAGCGCTGCGCGGCGTAGTCGATCCCGATGCGCGGGCCGGCCTCGATCAACACACCGGGCACGCGGACGCCGCGATCTTCGATCCAGAGCCCGGAGGCGCGCCGTGCGGCGCGTCCGCTCAGGCGGCCATCGATCCGGAGCCGGCGCGTGAGGCGCGCCGGGCCGGGGACTCCCTCGACCCCGCGCAGAAGCACCGCGGCGGGATATCCCTCCGGCCCCGTCACGACGTTCAGCATCCAGTGCATCCCGTAGACGAAATAGACGTACCAGTGCCCGGGTGGCCCGAACA
This sequence comes from Acidobacteriota bacterium, assembly GCA_031370485.1. Classification (GTDB taxonomy): domain Bacteria; phylum Acidobacteriota; class Polarisedimenticolia; order Gp22-AA2; family Gp22-AA2; genus JANMQK01. The sequence continues at coordinate 24,374 of JANMQK010000370.1, forward strand.
TCGGAAGGTTCCTCGGCGTCTTCCCCCGATGGGCGTGGCAGGCCTCGTCGTCCGTTCCGTCGTACGCCTCGGCCTCGGTGATCATGAAGGCGACCGTCCGGCGCCCGCTGCACCGCACCAGGAATTTTCCCAGAAGATCGCGGGCGACGGGGACGACCGGACGGTCGAAGAACTCGCCGCCGAGGGCCATCGCCATCACCCGGCGTGCAGGGGAAGCGGGGCCTGCCGGGGACGGCGCGCGCGCTCCGCGACGAATGCCGCCCCCTCGTGCCGGAGGAGCCACTCCTTGCGCCACACGCCGCTGCCGAACCCGGTGAGCCGGCCGTCGGCGCCGATCACGCGGTGGCAGGGGACGACGACGGCGATCGGATTACGGCCGTTCGCCTGGCCGGCCGCGCGCACCGCGGCCGGGCGGCAGACGACGGCCGCGAGTTCCTGGTAGGACAGCGTGCGGCCCGCGGGGATGGTCCGCAGCGCCGCCCAGACCTGACGCTGGAAGGGCGTGCCCGGGGCGTCGGTCTCGATGCCGGCGATCGCGTCGAGGTCGCCGTCGAAGTAGGCGCGCAATCGTCGGAGAACATCCCCGGAATCGTTCCCCTCCATCAGCACGGGGGGCCGGTCGCCGTGCTCCTGCTCCAGGCGCTCCAGCATCCGTGCGCGGCCGGCTTCGAACTCGAGGGCGCGCAGCGTTCTGCCGCGCAGCACGACCGTGATGAGGCCCAGGGGCGAGAAGAGTTGGCGGACTTCGAAGAGCATCGGGAATCCCTTCGCGGACCTGTGATCATTCTACGCGGAGAGCGCGGCAAGTATAAGCCGAGTTACAACGTCGGTTAGGGCTGCTTTGCCAAAACAGGATCGAACTGGCGACAGGGCGAGGCGCGGCCGCCCCGGTCGCCGCTTCGATTCCAGGTTGACAGAGAAACCCCGGAGGGGTCTAATCTTGGCACTAACAGGTTGTGCAGCCACCGGGGGTCGCGGACTCTCCGGCTCGAGTGGTTCGTTTCCAAGGAAGGCTGGATTCAACGGTGGGGTGACGTTGACCCACCAAGGAGGGAAACATGCGGAATCGGTTCGCTACGACTCTTGACCGATTATCGACGAGAGCCTGTCTCGCGGCGCTGATCACCTTTGCCGCGGTGGGCCTCGGCGCGTCCACGGCCCAGGCGCAGCCGTGCGTGTGCATCAAGTTCGACACGGAGCTCACCCAGTTGAACCTCTCGGGGGGTCCGTTCCCGATGCCTCTCGCCAGCGACCCGGCGAACCTCCTGGGTGACAGCATCAACGGTTTCGGTCTGGTCGACAGCAGTGTCGGGATCACCCTGTCGTCCCAGCGGCCGGCGAGTCCGGGCCCCCGATCGTCCGGTGTCGTGTTTGCCTCGAACTGCGGAGAGTCGGCGCGCAGCGTCCTCGTCCAATCGCAATGCGGAGACGAGCCGATCGACCCGGCGGTGCTCGACGGGGAGCGGTTCTTCGTCAACAGCTTTTTCGACGTTTTCTTCGACATCACGGTCACCGACGTCGATCCCCGTGCGGGGCGCGACTTCCCGGCGATGGGGGACGGCGCCTCGATCACCCTGCCGGATAACGGACCGGCGAGCATGCAGTCCAACTACAGCGTGATATTCGACAAGAACGCTCCCAACTTCGGGCTCATTCCGCCGCCCGAGGTCGACCCCTACATCGGCCATTTCCTCATAGAGATTCCGCTCGGTGGCGACATCAACGGCAACGGCGAGAACGACAAAGTCAAATTCACCCTCGCGGTCCATTCGGCAGGCGATGCGAACCGGCAGTTCATCACGCTGCCCAACGGCACCGTGCTCGAGAATTTCGATTCGGCGGCCTTCCTGGAGGGAGCTATCGTCGATCTCTCCGCGGATCCGCCGTTCACGCTCGGTGATCGCGACCCCATGACTGGTCTGCCGGTCCCCGGCGCTTTTGGGGGCCCGACGACGGCGACCAGCCGTTTGCTGAACCCGCTGGGTGGTGATTCGGACGGTGACGGTGTTCCCGACTCGACGGACAACTGCCCGTTCGTGGCGAACGCCGACCAGGCGGACGGCGACGGTGACGGTGTGGGCGATGTCTGCGACAACTGCCCGGCTACCTCCAATCCGGACCAGACCGACACCGACCTCGACGGCGTGGGCGACGCCTGCGACAACTGCCCGACCGTTCCGAACCCGACACAGGATCCGACGGTCTGCATCCAGAAGGTGATCAACATCACGGCCGCGAAACTCGTGAAGAGCACGGTCGTCGTGAGATGGGAGACCACGCGCGAGGTGACGCCGGTCGCCTTCAACGTCGTGAAGCAGCAGTTCAGCAAGAAGCGCGGTATCTTCAAGAAGCGCAGACAATTCAACGCGACCCCTATCCCGTGCCAGGAGTGCGTCGGCGGGATGGGAAGCTCCTACAGCTTCATCGTGGTGAAGGGAGCCGGTGATCGCAAGGACATCTATATCGAGATGATCGACCAGGCCACCCACGCCGTCCAGACCTTCGGGCCGGCCGTGCGACAGTAACAAAGGATATCGGGCAGTTTGCAGGAGATGACCCCCGGTCCCGTTCCGCGTGCGGCGGGACCGGGGGGCCGCTCAAGAGTCAGGAAGTCGCTGCGCCATCGCCGCGGATTTCGGCGGCGACAGCTTTGCCGCCACCCGGGTACCCCACCAATCTCAGGTTGACAGAAAAGGCCTCGCCGAACTCACAAGCGCAGCTTGAGCTTCATTTGCGCCCATCGATGCGAGTGGCGTCGGCACGGTCAATCCAAGATCTCGCAGGTCACCAGAATCCGGGGACGACCGAGCGCTATATGCGACTGATGGCGTCGGCGCTGCACTACGCAGGATATCAACCTGAGACGACAATCTGGGTGAGAGACTGCAGGTTACCTGCGCGGAGGGAGTCCAGCATTCGCCCGTTGATCCTGGAGCGTTACCCTCAGTTGAGGGCATCCGCGCCGGTGTCGGTCACGGCGGAGTTCTTGCCCGCATTGCCCTGATTCAATTTCGTGGCATCTCATCGACGTCTTTCTCCACATCGACAAGGACGAGCAAGTCCACCGTTTCAAGAAACGGGTCGTCGACCCGTCGCGACGCTGGAAGATCCGGTCCCGATTCAGGAGAACGCGGGTATCATGGACTACGTCGTGACGAAGAGACTTCCCTCATTCCCGGGGTTATTGGGATGGTTGGTTTGGGCGCTCCTGCTCTTCCCCTTGAGCGCGAGCGCGGCGGACAGTCTGAGTCTCCCCACGCCGACCTCCAGCGAGCGGGTCGAATACATTCGTCGAGCCCGTGTGTGGGAGTCGACGGATGTCTCTTCCAAGGATCTCTACAACGGTCCGGAGGGGAATCTGAACTTCACGGTGGATCAGGAGATCACTTGCGATTTCGTGCCGGAACCCCTCGGGGGATTCACCGAGAAATTCCTGTGCCGCCTGGACGACGGAAGAATCTTCAAGGTGAAATACCAGGAAGGAGATCGATACAAGGAAGTGTTTGGCGAAGTCCTGGGGACGCGGCTTTTCTGGGCGCTTGGGTTCTATGTGGACCGGATGCTTCCCGTTCGCGTGACCTGCCGCGGCTGTCCGAGACATCCTTGGACGTATGTGGATGCGAGAAAGAACAAGCGCCACCTGGACGAGCAGGGACTCATCCGTTCGATCCCTCCCGAAGCGGAAACCGGTACCTATATGTTCGACCCGGCTGCGATGGAAGAAAAAATCGATGCCGAACCCATCGAGGAACGGAGGAACCAGGGATGGAGCTGGAAGTCTCTTAAACTGGTCGACGAGAGCCTTGGAGGGGCCACGAAGGCCCAGATCGATGCCCTCAAGCTGCTCAACGCCTTCGTCCAAAACACGGACAACAAGTTCAAGCAGAATTCCTTCGTTTGTCCACGCAACGAACTGGTGAAGGGCGATGCCGGCAATGTGACCTGCCGCCGCCCAATCCTGTATGTCGACGACCTGGGGTCGGTCTTCGGAAAGGGCGGATTCACAACAGGCTATTCCGGCCGTGTCGATTACGAGGGTTGGAAGGAGCGTCCTGTGTGGCGGAACCCCGAGTCCTGCACGGCTCGGTTGGTTTCGATCGGGTGGATCCTTCGCACTTCCACTTTGAAAGACCCTGTCATCAGCGAAGACGGGCGCGCGCTGTTGGCCCGGCAAATGGAGCAGCTTTCCGATGCTCAAATTACGGACCTCTTCCGCGCGGCTCGAATCGAAAGACTTCATCAAACGATTACTGACGGCTGTTCCGGACGCCGAGAGGTCACCCTGCAAGACTGGGTGGCGCTCTTCAAGAAAAAGAGGGACGAAATCACGAAGCACCCAGGATGCCCGACGCAGCAACGCGCTGAGGCATTGGGCGATGCACCTTGACGCGACGGACATCGAAGGGTCCTCTGGATCGCATCCTGGGGGTCTTCACAGACGTGCGCGGCGGCGAGGGTGTCACCGCACTCCTGCTGATGCTGAACATCTTCCTCCTGCTCGCGGCCTATTACCTGTTGAAGACGATCCGCGAGCCCCTCATCTTGAACGAGCCAGGCGGCGCCGAAGTGAAGAGCTACTCGGCCGCGGCGATCGCGGGGCTGCTCATCCTCCTCGTGCCACTGTACAGCGCGGTGGCCTCACGGGTGTCACGCGTCAAGCTGATCAACGGCGTGACGCTGTTTTTCATCGCCTGCCTGATGGCGTTCTTCGGCTTGAGCCAGGCCGGCGTGCCGATCGGCGTACCCTTCTTTATCTGGGTCGGGATTTTCAGCCTCATGATGGTCACCCAGCTCTGGGCGTTTGCGGCTGACGTCTATACCATCGATCAAGGCAAGCGGCTCTTCGCGATCGTGGGCTTTGGCGCGTCGCTCGGCGCGATCGTGGGCTCGTTCGCGACCGGTCAACTCGTGCAGTTCTACGGCCCCCCGGTGTTCATGCTCTGGGCCGCGTCACTGCTTTCGATCTGCCTGCTGCTCACCAACGTCGTCAACGCCCGGGAAAAACGCACCCATGAGCTGAAGCCGCGCACACGCGGGCGCCAGCGCAGCGGATTTGCGCTGGTGTTTACGGACCGCTATCTGCTCCTCATCGCGATTCTCATGCTGCTCTACAACCTCGTGAACACCACCGGCGAGTACATCCTCGCCAAAACGGTGGTGACGTTGTACGAAAGGGCGCACGGAGCCGCGGCCGCCGGGGGGCTCGACGAGACCAAAGTGATCGGAGAATTCTACGGAAACTACTTCACCCTGGTGAACGTGCTCGCGGCGGTCATTCAGGCGTTCCTCGTCTCGCGCGTGCTCAAGTACTTCGGGGTTCGTGCCGCGCTCCTGGTCCTGCCGGCGGTGGCCCTCATCGGCTACACCGGGATGGCGTTCGTTCCCCTGCTCCCGTTCATCCGCACCGTCAAACTCGCGGAGAATTCGATCGACTACTCATTGCAGAACACGACCCGGAATGCGCTCTATCTTCCGACGAGCCGCGAGGCGAAGTACAAGGCGAAGCAGGCCAACGACGCCTTCTTCGTGCGCTTCGGAGACGTGCTCTCGGCGGGGCTCGTGTTCGCCGGGACCCGGTGGTTGAGCTTCGGCTCGAGACAGTTCGCGCTCGTCAACGTCGCACTGATCGTCGTCTGGCTCGTTCTCGCGGTCGTCATCGGCCGCCGGTTCGAGCGGCTCACGGAAACGCCTCACTCGGATTAGCATCGTCGTGCACTCGCCTATCCGTCGCTTCTTCGAGAGCCTTATGCATCGGCTCGGGCTCGAGCCGCGAGAAGGACGCCTCCTCGTCCTCTTGGGGACGCTCGTCGCAATCCTCCTCTGCGCGTACACCATCGCGAAAATTCTGAGGGATGCGCTCTTCCTCGAGGAATTCGGCGCCCTGGCCCTGCCGTATGCGTACATCGGCGTCGCCCTGGCCTCGGCGGGGTACGTCTGGTTCGAGAGTCGCGTGGCTCGCCGGTTCACGCATGTCGGCGCCTCTCGATTCAACCAATACGCCGCGATCGGGTTCAGCATCCTTGCCGCCGCGGCTCTCCAGCGTGCCCGGCACTGGACCACCGGCCTGTTCTACCTCTGGACCGGCGGCCAGGCGATGATGCTCCTACCACACTTCTGGGGGCTTGCGCTCGATGTCTATGATTCCCGCCGCGCGCGCCGCTTCTTCCCGCTCCTGAGCGGCTGCGGGCTGATCGGCGGGCTGGCCGGCGGCGGGTTCGCCGCGTGGTCCGCGCCGTTCCTGCGCCCCGTCGGCTTGATGTGGGTCCTGTCGGGGCTCCTCGTCATCGCGCGCGCACTGACGGGTTCGGTCGAGAGGCACCGCAAGCGCTCCCCAGACATGACCGCCACCGTGTCGAGTGTTTCGAGCTGGGAAATCATACGGAAGTCCGGTTACATCAAGTTGCTCACGCTGGGACTCGCGCTGTCGGTGGTCGTGGGGACGCTCGTCGACTTCCAGTTCAAGCTTCTCATTCAGCGGCTGTATCCGGAGCCGCATGCGCTCACGCAGTTCCTCGGCACCTTCTACGCCGGGCTCAACGCCGTGTCACTGCTCTTTCAATTCGGGGCGGCGGGGTGGCTCCTGCAACGACTCGGCCTCGGCGCGTCCACCGGCCTGCAGCCGGGCGCGGTGTTCGTCTTCGCCGCATGGGCGGCGATAACGACGGGAGGGTGGGCCATTGTCGCGATGAGATGGATCCAAGGCGTCGTCTCCCAGACGCTGGGCAAGTCGTCTACGGAGATCTACTACGCGGCCATCCGCCCGAACGAGCGGCGGCGCATCAAGCCTGCGCTCGACACCCTGGTCGAGCGCTGGTCGGACGCCCTCGTCGGCATCCTGCTCCTCATCGTTCTGCATCTCCTGCGCGTCCCCATCGCGGTGATCATCGTCGGGACGGCCGTTCTCGCGGTGGTCTGGCTCGCCGTGCTCTTCCTCCTGAACCGGCAGTACGGCCGCGCGTTCCATGAGGCCCTGAGCCGCCGCTGGATCGAGCCCGAATTCACTCCCGAGTCGATGCGGCTTCCCTCCGCCCGGAAGGCCCTCCTGGAGGCGCTGCGTTCCGACGACGAACGCCAGGTCCTGCTGGCCCTGAAGCTGAGCCAGCACACGCGCCATGCGGAGACCGGGCGCGCTGTCCGGAGCTGCCTCCAGCATCCCTCACCGGGCGTGCGGGCCTCTGCCGTAGAAGCGATGGAAGTGATGCGGCTGCCTGACTCCGAGCACGCCATCGAGGGCCTCCTCGCCGAGTCGGACGAGAGACCTCGTCGCGCGGCGGTCGGCTACCTGCTCTCCCGAGGCCTGGAGCCGATTGCGTTCGCCCGCCGTCTGCTCGACGGCGACGACCCTGCGCTCCGAGAGTACCTCCTCGATGCGCTCTTCGATCACCCCTACGAGGCACGAGGCGTGCTCACGTGGAGCTGGATCGATGCCCGTCTCGAGTCGGGCACTCGTGAGGATCTGCTCCTGGCCGCCCGCGCTCTTGGCGCGATGGACGATCCGACGACCCTGCGACACTTCCGGACTCTGCTCACGAATCCGGATGTCGAAGTTCGGCGTGCCGCCCTCCTCTCCGCGGCGCGACGGCCGAGCCGCGATCTGCTCGACATCCTGCTTCCGCTCCTGATCGTTTCCGAGCTGGGTCACGAAGCACGCGAGGCGGTGGCGGCGGTCGGCGACCCGGCAGTGCCAGAGCTGCAGCGGCTCTTGGGCGGCGAGAGCGGCGCGCGCGCCCAGGCGCGCGCCGCCCGCGCTCTGGCACAGATCGCGAGCCCGCGCGCGGTGGTTCGCCTGATGACGCTCGTCCGAAGCAGCGACCTCAGGCTTCGACACCTCGGGCTGAAGGGGTTGACGCGCGTGCGCCTGCGAACCGGCCAGCCGGTCCTGCCGCGCTCCATGGTACACAGGCTCTTCCTCCGCGAGCTACGTGACTACCGGGTGTGCTTTGCACCCGTGTCGTCGCTCGAGAGGAACGCCGAGCCGGTGGTGCGCCTTCTCGGGGAGAGCTACCGCGAATCCGCCGACCGGGCACTCGAGCGCGCCCTCCAGGCCCTCGCGTGCTGGTACGACCCCGGGCCGCTGACAGGTGTCCTCGACCGCCTGAAGTCCCGCGATCTCGCGGTCGCATCGCCCGCAATGGAGTATCTTGGGCACGTGCTCCCTCGAGCGGTGTTCAGCCCGGTCAGCAGAATCTTCGAACAGGAGGCAATGGAAGCTCCCGACGGAGTTCCCGACCCTGACCGGCTTGCCGAATGGATTGGCAGGGCGTGGGAGACGGGGGACGCGTGGCTCCGCGCCTGTGCCGTGCGCTCATCTCGATACGCTCCCACCTTCGATCGTAGTCGATTCGCCACCGGCGATGGCGGCGACCCGATGGTCTGCGCGGAGCTCGAGGCGCTGTCCGGCGGCGATCGGACCTCCACGGAGGCACGCTAGTGTTGACGCCGGTGGAACGCGTACTGATCCTCAAGGGTGCGGACCTACTGAAGGACGTGGGGCCGCGCCACCTGCTGGGCTTGGCGGATGTCGCACGAGAGATGGAAATATCGAAAGGCCAGGCGCTCTACGACGAGAACGACCCGGCGGACGCGCTGTACATGGTGGTCGAGGGCCGTGTGCGTCTGTCGACAGGCGGAAGGACGACCTCCGAGGTGGGGCCGGGCGAAGCTTTCGGGACGTGGGCGCTCCTGGACGACTCAAGTCGCGGCCACCGCGCCGAGTGCATCGAGGATGGCCTGGCACTCGCGCTGCAACGCGACGACTTCTACGACAGGGCTGCCGGGGACCTGACGCTTCTTCAAGAGGTATTGCGCGTGCTCGCGAAGCGTCTGCGCTCGCTTGTTTCCGATCGGCCGGAAGAGGCGCGCGTCGAGGACGAAGGCATCGAGAAGCCGCCCGAAGCACCGGTGGAGAAGGGAGCGGCCGCGGCCCCAACGAAGGGGGCTGCCCTGGAGGCCGCCGCGCTCGGGCAAACCGAAACCCCGCCCGGCGAAAGCGCGTCGCCGAGGCCCAAAGGTGGATCGGCATGATCGCGGCTACTGCGGCACGCGGCGATCGATGATCCCCGAGTCGACGACTTGCCCCAGGCGCGAGATCGCATTGAAATACATCTTGTCGCCTGCGATCTCCACCGCCATGAACGTCCGGTCCGTATCGAACCCTTTCGCCGTGATGTTCGAGTCCTTGTCAATGTCACCGTCCGCCAACTGTCCCCCGGATCCCACGACAAAGTAGACGATGCCGTGCTGCGGCTTGATCCGTTCATAGAAATGATCATGCCCATTGAGCACGACGCTGACGTTGTACTTGATGAACAGGGGCTCCAGCGTCTCGCGCAGTTTGAGGTCCGAGCCGTGACGCCCCCCCGACGAGT
>JANMQK010000374.1:0-6847 GCA_031370485.1 Acidobacteriota bacterium
CCCCAGGACCCCGCCGTGCAGGGATCTCTTTCCCACCGCGTCCCCGGACTTGAGAGTGAACCGCGCCAGGGGGGCGCGCCCGACCCCGCTCCTGGTTTCACGGACCCCGGGGCCCACAAGCAGGAAGTCGAGGCGGCCCGCGCTGATCTCCTCCGCGACCTCGGGCCGCGCAATCCATGCGGCCAGGGGAGATCGAACCTCCACGTACCCGGCGGGCGGCCCTCCCTTTCCGCCCGCCCCGCCCGAATCCCGCCGGGTCACGATGGGTCCGGGTCCGGCGGCGCCTGTCGTTTCGTCCCGAACACCCACGCGACCAGGATGCCGATGAGGTACAGGACGATCATCGGGGCGGCAAAGATGCACTGGGTCACGACGTCCGGGGTGGGCGTGATGATGGCCGCGAGAATAAAGATGACGAGAATGGCGTACTGGAAGTTGCGCCAGAGAAACCGCGGCGTGACCAGCCCCAGGCGGGCCAGGAAATAGACCACAGTCGGGAGTTCGAACACCAGTCCCATGCCGAGGATGATGCGACTGAGGAAGGTGAACAGGCTCCCGATCCGGAGGGCCGGCTCGAACCCGCCTCCCCTCCCGATTTCCAGGAGGAATCGGGTCGCGTACGGAAACCCCACGTAATACCCGAACGCCCCGCCTGCCAGGAAGAACAGCGTCGCGAAGAGAACGAACGGCACCGCGTACCTGCGCTCACGGGGATAGAGCCCCGGAGAGATGAAGGCCCAGACCTGGTACAGGACGAAAGGGGCGGACAGGAAGAGCGAGGCGATGAAGCCGACCTTCATATACAGCAGGAACGGTTCCGTGAGATCGATGAAGACCGGCCGGGACTCGCCGAGCAGCGCCCGCAGGGGCTGGAGAAGAAAGTCCAGGATCAGCTTGGCCTTGTAGAGCGCGAGGCAGAACGCCACGACGATGGCGGCAATCGACCACAGCAGGCGTTTCCGGAGCTCGTCGAGGTGCTCCAGAAAGCCCATCGAGGGAAGCTCAGTGCTGGGTGTCTCGTCCCGTCCCGTCATCTGGACCGCTGGCTGGGGCCGGCCCGGAGGCGGCTGGCTCGGTCGACGCGGGGGCGCTGCCGCTGGCCGGCTCCGACCGCGCGATCTCGGTTTCGAGGGTCTGGCGCAGGTCGGTCGAGGCCTTGCGGAACTCGGCGAGTCCCCGGCCGATGGTCTTGCCCAACTCGGGGAGCTTCCGCGGCCCGAAGATCAGGAGGGCCACGACAAAAATGAGGATGAGCTCAGGTCCGCCGATCGATCCGAACATCAGGCACCAAGGGCGGTTGCATCCGCATGACCGCCTAGGTGGACATCTTAGCACCTTCGGTTGCGACTGTCTCCGGCGGCGGGCCGGCGCGGAGTCGGTAGACTGACACCCTTCGAAAAGCCCGCCAATCCTTTACAAGGTCCCGGGGCGACATTATAATCAGGCCACGCACGACACGAGGAGGTGCAGGTTGCGGTCGAGGATCATCCTGGGGGGCTTGGCCTTCATCGTGGCAGGGAGCCTCGCCGGGGGTCTCATCGCGGGACGAACGGCGTCCGTCCCCGAGAAGACCGGGGAGCAGCTCGGCACTTACACCCAGCTCCTCAGCCTGATCCAGGCCCGGGCCACCGGGACCATCGACCCGCGCGTCGTGATAGAAGGCTCTATCCGCGGGATGCTCCGCACCCTGGATCCCCATTCGAACTACCTGGACCCCGACGACTACCGCCACATGATGGAGGAGCAACAGGGCAGCTTCTCCGGGCTGGGCATCGTGATCTCCAAGCCTTCGAACGATCAGCCGCTGACGGTCATTTCCCCGCTCGAGGGCACGCCCGCGGCAAACGCCGGGATCCGGGCCGGAGACGTGATCTCGCAGATCGAGGGAGTCGCCACGCTGGACATGACGATCGATGAGGCGCTGAAGCGGCTGAAGGGGCCCAAGGGCACGCGGGTCTCGATCACGATCACCCGCCCGGGGGACAGCGAACCGCTGCATTTCACGATCACCCGCGACGATATCCCGACGAACAGCATCCGGCAGGCATTCCTGATCCGCCCTTCGGTCGGCTACATCAAGATCGAGGACTTCACCCGGACGACCGATCGGGAGTTGGACGACAAGATCCGTTCCCTTCAGAAGCAGGGCATGGTGAGCCTCATCCTGGATCTCCGGCGCAACCCCGGGGGGCTCCTGGAGCAGGCGGTGCACGTCGCCGATCGCTTCCTGAAAAAGGGGCAGATGATCGTCTACACGCAGGGGCGCATCAGCGGCTCGGATCAGCAGTACCGCGCCACGACCTCCGCGAACGAGACCGACCTCCCCCTCGTGGTGCTGGTGGACAAGTACAGCGCCAGCGCCTCGGAAATCGTGGCGGGCGCCATCCAGGACCACGACCGCGGACTCATCGTGGGCAAGACCACCTGGGGCAAGGGCCTGGTGCAGACGGTGTACCCCCTCAGCCAGGATGCCGCGCTCGCCCTGACCACGGCCCGTTATTACACGCCGAGCGGACGGCTCATCCAGCGTGATTACAACTCGCTCGAGGACTATCTCATCCACGACGAGGGGGACGACGAACTGGTCAGCCGCAGCAAGGACATCCGGCACACGGACGCCGGACGGACGGTCTATGGCGGCGGTGGGATCCGACCCGACGTGATGGTGGATCGGGAGGCGAACTCCAAGTTCATGGACCAGATCGAGCGGGGGCAGAGCTTCTTCCACTTCGCGGTCGATTTCAACACCCGCCACAAGGACACGCAGCGGAACTTCACGGTCACGCCGGCGATGCTCGAAGAGTTCGAGGCGTTCCTGGACAAGCGCAAGATCAAATGGTCGCCGGAGGACATCGAGAAGGACTCCGACCGCCTGAAGAGCAAGATCAAGGAGTCGATCTCCGCGGCCCGCTGGGGCATCGAGGAGGGCTACAAGGTGAGCATGGAGATGGACCGCCAGGTCCAGAGGGCCCTCGAGCTGTTCCCCGAGGCCCAGCAACTGGCCAACCTGGCGCGCAGCCGGCAGGCCGCCACCCGCTGAGAGATCGAGGCCGGCCCTTCCTCCTCAGTTCGACGGGGCCGCGAGCAGCAGGGTTTCCGAGAGAGGCCGCTTCTGGAAGGCCCGCAGTTCGGCATGACGGTGCCTGATCGGAATCGACTCGAGGTAGACAACGTACTTTCTCGCCAGCGCCGCCGCGCTCCTGTAACGCGCCGCCTCCTCCCCGTCCTCTCCCGCGTGCTTTTCGAAGATGTGATGGCGCGCCCATATCCGGTAAGCCTCCGCCAGCCGGGCGCGGCCGGTCTGCTTGGAAAGAAAGTGCACGACGACGAGGTACTTCGTGACATTCGCGTGGTGCTCCAGCTCGAGGAGCGTCACCGGACGATGCTCGGCGGCGCGCGCGGCAAGCGTCAGCAGATGATCGAGTTCCTCGACAAGGACCGCAAAGGCATCGATGTTGTCGTCACCCACCCCCGCCAGAGGATTGTGGGCCTCGAGATGACGGACGAGGGCGTCGGGATAGTAAACCGAGGCGCGCAGCGTCGAGCCGCTGCGGATCAGCAGCCGCGCTCCATCCCCGCCTTCGGAATGCAGACCGGCCCGGCCGCCGTAGAACGCCCGGAACCCGGAGTCCCCCACGATGAAAGGAGCCAGATCGCGGATCACGGGAGGCATGCCGTAGCTCCGTTCGATCAGGGCCTTGAGGGTCTCGAGAAGCGGGCGGGAATTCATGCCGCCTCGATGCGGTAGACGAACCTGTCTCCGTCCGTGTCCACGGTGACCACCGTCCCATCGCGGGCGGCGCGCGTCTCCCGCGCCAGCCCTGCACGTACCTCCGCCTCGTCGATGGCCCGGGAGCCGCCCCGCGCGGCCCGGATGCGATCGAGCAGTTCAAGACCGGCCGCCGAGAGGGTGACTGGGCGATCGCGGAGTCGAATCCCCACCTCCACGTTGCATACCCTGTCGACCTGGCACACGAGGTGGCGGGCGCCGTATTCCGGGCTGAACCCGCGGGCCACCAGGGCCTCCCGAGCGGCCTCCGAAACGCGCAGATCGATCCCGTGCAGGGTCCGGTATTTCTCCACGATCCGCCGCAGTTCTAGGTCGAGGATGCGGACGGCCGAGGCCGGCGAGAGGGGCGAGAAGTGCAAGACCTTAAGCCGATTGAGGAATTCGGGGGGCAGGGTGCGCTTGAGGTTCGTGGACGCTGAGGAGCGTCGCGCGCCGGGCGACCGCGTGCCCGAGTAGCCGATGGCCTCTCCGCGCATCTGCTCCTCGCTGTACCCGATGTTCGACGTGTACGCGAGAATGGTCGCGGGAAACCGGAGCGTGCGCCCCTTGTTGTCCATGGTCGTCCCTCGATCCATGAGGGACAGGAAAAAGCGCGCGAGCTGAGGGTGGGCCTTTTCAACTTCGTCGACCAACAGGACCGACAGCGGCGCGTACCTGGCCCGCGAATTGAACTCCGCCAGCAGTCCCTCCTCGTCGCTGCGAATGAAGCCGCGGGTAGAGCCCTTCAGTTCCCCCACGTCGGAGGGGTAGGTGAACTGCGGGCCTTCCACCAGCAGAAACGGCACCTCCGTCCTCCAGACCTCCTCGAGAAGACGGACGAGGGTTTCGATGAGGTAGTTCTTCCCGACCCCCGTCGGGCCGACGAGAAGGTAGCTTTGAGGGCGCGGTCGGTCGCGGGTGCCGAGAGCGAAAACCGTCAGATCGTCGCAGAGCTGGTCGACCGTCTCATCCTGGTCAATCACCACCTCCTTCATCCGCTTCCGGACGGCCGGGAGGTCGAGGGATGACAGCATGAGGGACCTTTCGTACTGCGCCAGGCGCTCCTCGCGATCGAGGCCTTTGAGATCCTCCTCGCCCGCCGCGGCGCTCGCGCCTGCGGCGGCGGATTCCGGTCCCGGCGACCCCGCGTCCATCCGGGTCACGGTGGCGGGCACGGACGCGGCCGCTTCGGACGACGCCCGCGCCGGCGCTCCGATGCGGGCCTCTTCGGGCTTGGCGGAGGGGCCCTCGCCGCCCGGGTCCTCGGCGCGGAAGGCCTGCAATATCTGGGCGTAGACCTTGAAGCGGGATGCGCACTGCCGGAGAAACAGGATCTCCTCGTCGATCGGGAGCTTTTCGAGCAGGTTCAGATCGAAGAATTCGCGCAGCTTCCTGTCGTCCGCCAGCAGCGAGAGAACCTCGCTCGCCAGGGAGTAGGAACGCGGCCCGAGGTCCTTGAGGTCGATCCCGCGGTAGCGGGTGCGCCCGGCCAGCCCGACGTCGTAGAGGCACTTGTCGCCGCAGTGGCGCAGCATGTCGGGGACGCTCAGGACCCGCGAGAGCCGCTCCTCGAGCAACTCCCCGCTTCCCCGGAAAACGGGTTCGAGCAGTGCGGCAGGCGCGCGCTCCCGTGACATGACGGCCTCCAGGGTGCCGGAGTCGTAATCGGCCGCGACGATGTGGGAGGTGCGGGTGAGGATCTCGAGCAGGTGCCGCATTTCAAGGTCGTCGACCCCGAATCCGCCAAGCAGGGCGCGAGCCAGAGCCCGGAGGCGGGCCTCCATTTCGGAGGGCGTCAACGGCTGGACGGAACCGCTCCTGGAAGTCATCGTTTTGCGCGGCCCTCCAAGGGCCGCTACGCAAATTATAGTGTCACTCGACCGCGTGGCAAGGCCAAAGGCCGGCGAAGATGGGACGCGCAGGGAACCTCGCCGCCAGACCACCCTCCTCTTGACACCGGGCAGGAGTCCCGCTATTATTAGCACTCGTTACTAGTGAGTGCTAACAAAGGCTGGCCGCTTTGGATGGTTCCAAGGAGGCCTGCGAGCTTCGCCCATGAGCCGTTGGTATCAGTCCCGAAACCCCAACCCATGTGCATCAAGGAGGTCCGCACCATGAAAGTGAAACCGCTGAACGACCGCGTCCTTGTAAAGAGGATGGACCCCGAAGAGAAGGTCAAGGGGGGCATCATCATCCCCGACACGGCCAAGGAGAAGCCGCTGGAGGGCAAGGTCGTGGCCGTGGGCGCCGGCCGGGTCGATGAGACCGGCAAGCGCATCCCGATGGAAGTGAAGTCAGGAGACCGCATCCTGATCGGCAAATACGCCGGCACCGAGATCAAGATCGACGACGTCGAGCATGTGATCGTGCGGGAAGACGAAATTCTCGGAATCGTGAGCTAAAAAGGGCGACAGCCCGGAACCAACGGGGCCAAGCCCCGATTCAAGGAGGAAGGAATCCAATGCCTGCCAAGGAAATCATTTATTCGGAGGATTGCCGACAGGCGATTCTTCGCGGCGTCAACAAGCTCGCGGAAGCGGTGAAGGTCACTCTGGGCCCCCGCGGCCGCAATGTCGTGCTCGAGAAGAAGTTCGGGGCACCGTTGAGCACCAAGGACGGCGTCACCGTGGCGAAGGAAATCGAGCTGGCCGATCCCAAGGAGAACATGGGCGCCCAGCTGGTGCGTGAAGTGGCCAGCAAAACCTCCGACGTCGCGGGGGACGGCACCACCACGGCCACCGTCCTGGCCCAGGCCATCTACCGCGAGGGTGTGAAGGCGGTCACGGCCGGCGCCAACCCCATGGATTTGAAGAAAGGCATCGAGAGGGCGGTAGAGAAAACGGTCGAGGAGGTCAAGAAGCTGTCCCGGTCGGTCGGCGGCAAGGCGATCGCCCAGGTCGGCACCATCTCCGCCAACAACGACGAGACCATCGGCGAGATCATCGCCCAGGCGATGGAAAAGGTCGGCAAGGACGGCGTCATCACCGTCGAAGAGGCCAAGGGACTCGAGACGTCCCTCGAAATCGTCGAGGGGATGCAGTTCGATCGCGGTTACCTCAGCCCCTACTTCGTGACCGA
>JANMQK010000001.1:0-7845 GCA_031370485.1 Acidobacteriota bacterium
GAAGGTGCCCGCCGCGCCGATGTTGACGGCATCGAGGTGCTTCAGTTGTTCGGCGAGCGTGGTAGGTCGGAAGGTCCTGTGACCGCCGACGTTGACCCCTCTCAGAAGAACCACGAGTGCCACGCGTTTCCTCCTGCTGGCACCGCTCGACAACTGATCCACCTGGCCAGGATGCGGCGCGCGAACACCGACTTCAAGCCACTACCGACCTCCCGCGCGCCGTCAGCTCAAGCCGGTTGTTCGAAAGAGCCCTTGACTCAGGCAGCCAGCAGTGGAGCAAGTTCGTCTCGGGTCACGCGTGACAACCCCAGTCGGCTCAGATCGATCACCAGCCCCGGCTTGATTCGCTTGGTTCGATAGCTCTTCTGGCCCGTCTTGCGCGGCAGGTAGTAATAGGCGGCGATCGGGCGTCCGCGGCGGAATGTCACTTCCAGGTAGGTTTCGTTCATGATGACCCCTGTTCTGCGGGGTAGGCTGTGATAACCACTAACATCTGTGCGTCGGCATCAGGTTCCACAATCACTTCCCGCCTCTCCCGGCGGTGTCGGGTCACGACGACCCAACTCCCCGGCTCGATGTCCCGACGGAGTCGAGCCGCTACATGAAGCATACAATGAACCGAACGACGTTTCTCCCATGGGCTCGGTCAGCCTATATCGGCGGAGGCGTCAAGGGCTGGCTTTCCGGACGCATTGGTTACGTTGGGGCTACCACTGATCGGGGCTCTGGGGGGGCCGAAATGGGTTGACGCGGTGCGGGCCCTTGCAGGCGCCTCCGCAGCGGCATGTCGGCCGGGTTCAGCCTCCGGCACCGACGAGAAGAGGCCCAGAACGCGGGGTCCGCTCTCCGACGACTCACATAGAGGGAGCCCACCTGCCTACCGCAGGGCTCTCAGCACGGCGCCGGCCGGCCGAACAGGACGGCATCCGTCGGCAGTTGTCCCGAGACGTTCGGCACTTCAGGGGAGGCGAAGAGGCGGGCCCCTGTCAACCAGGAACCCGCCGTTTTGAGAAGGATGAAGTCTGGCTCCCCAGATGATCGAATTGTTCGAACCCGGAGGGTTCGGGCCAAACAGCCAGAGCGTTCTCGGGAGCCCGCTGTCGTGCGGCTCACCCCGATTTTGCTCCGCTCGGCTCGAAGAGCGCCTCGATCGACTGCCGAAAGACGCGGGCGATCCTGAAGGCCAGTGGGAGCGACGGATCGTACTTGCCGGTTTCGATCGCATTGACGGTCTGGCGGGAGACCTCCAGTTTCTCGGCCAGATCGGCCTGCGACCAGCCTCGTTCCGCGCGGAGGGCTCTGAGGTGATTTTTCACGAGGATCGGCTTCAGCGGTAACGCACGACGGCGATGACGACGCCGATGTTCCAGCAGAGGGCCATCGTCGGCGCGATCCAATCGAGGGAAAGAGTCAGGAGCCCCGCAAGTGCGAGAAAGCCGGCACTGCAGAGGATGAAGAAACTGCAGAGAAAGGCGAAAGCCATCGCCTCCACGTGAATCTTTCTTTCCAGCTCGTCCATCCGCTGCACGCTGCGCATCGCCAGCACCATCAAGAGCATCAGGCCGACGATTGGGGCCGACGCAATCCACGGGGTGGCCGAGGAATCTGGGTGACCATTGAGGTAGCGGATGATCCCTTCGACGATGAGCAGAAAGGCGGCGCTGGCCGCCAGCAGCGCCGCGGCGAATCTGACGACATCGTTTTTGCGCTTCAGGTCGAGCACGGACATGGTGATCCTCCCAGGTCGAGCGGCCCCCGAATGGGTATCAAGGTCGCTTGACACACGGGAAGATAGGTCCCGCTGCTCAATATGTCAATGTTACTTGACACCTTTCGCACCGTCGGGTCCAACAGGACGGCATCAGCCGGCAGGTGTCGCGCGACGTTGGAGGCTTCCGGGGCGGGAAAGCCAACGGGCCCCTGTTAACCAAGGGCCCGCCGTTTCTGGAAGGATAAGATCTGGCTCCCCACATGATCGAATCGTTCGAACTCAGGATTGGTTCGAACCGGCGGTGCACGTGCATGCACACCCAGGCCTACGTTCGAACTTGGATTGGTTTGAATCAGGGTGCGGCTGGGAGTTCATGTGCTCTAAGGTTCGAACTCGTGTGACCCCCTAAACTGCCCATCTCGTCTTGGCTTGGCGCAGAACAACCGCCTCCTTCGCGCCGAGGGCACGTTGTCATGCTCAAGGTTCATCCCAGGGATCGATCGCCAGCAAGTCGAGCAGACGGGAGACAGTCTCGTACGCATCCCGGATCCTGATGGCGCGGTCTCCCGTGTCGGTGATCTCCAGAAAGTCCGCGACCCACTTGGGTCCCACGTGTTCGACGGTCTGGAACTTGGAGCGAATCTTCCGAAGCCCCTCTATGACCAGGGGTTCGGTCAGGAGCGGGCTAAAGGCCTCTGCGAGGGCCGCGGCACCCCCTCGGGAATAACGGACCGCATAGTAGATGTCGTAGGCGTCCTTCTCCTTGGTTCTCTCGTGGAGGGCCATGCCCTTCATCACCAGCCACGGCACAAGACCTGCCACTCGACAAATGACGCGATCCAGACCGCCTTCAGGCAGAGGTGATTCGACCTCGACGTTCTCGTGGTTCGAGAACACGAGGTCGCAGCCTCGGGCTTTGCGCGCCCTGGCATCTTGAATACGTTGCGTCCGGTGCCCGGGGCCGGTTCCCCCATATTCCCCAGCGAGCAGATCGACCTCGTCTTCGATTCTTGGGCCACGGGGAGTGCTGACGGTCCGGAAGAACCGGAAGGGCTGGTCGGCGTCCTGCCTGTATCCTCGCGAGGTGAACGTCCTCAGGATTGACTGGTACGTGGCCTCTGGAATGTTGCGGAAATCCAAGGCCACGTCGATGTCCAGGGTTCCCGGATGAGCCTCCGTCGCACCGGTGACCAGGAGGACTGGCACCCACCCGCCAACGATGACGAGCTGGTCCCTGATTTCTCCCAGCATGTGCACCATCTCGACGAGGACCGATTTGCAGGCGGTCACGGCCTCGGCTGTGTAGTCCCTGCGGCTCACCATTTCGATCTAAGCCTCTGTTCCAGCAGGAAAGTCGCGGCTTCCTCGCCTCGCGCCTTTGACCCCACGAGGTCCAGGTAAAGTTGAATGTCGCTCACGACGGAGTCTCCACCGATCTCCCTCGCCTCGTAGAAGACTCCGTCGTCGTACGGCCTGAGAAGCGTGAAGTTGGCTCCACTGGAGACCTGCTTCCACTCGAGCGTCTTCGCGATCTCTGGAGGGCCCCCAATCACGTAGGCGGACCCTTTCAGATAGCGCGCGTACGGCGCAACGCGCGCGGCTCCCGAGAACATTGTGAAGGCGTACCTGGCACCGGTCTTTCGACAGTATCCAGCCAGTGCGGCTTCCAGCTGGGCCGGATCTCCCTGGGAGTAGCACTCGAACGCATCATTCCTCGCATAGGAGTAGTTGGCTCCCCACTGCCGAAGAAGCTCCTCGGGTTTTTCCAGGACAAGGCCCTCGTTCCCTTCAGCAACGAACTCGAAGTCGAGCAGTCGCTGTTTAACTTTGAAGGCAAGCCCAAGGCTCACCCGCGCCGTCTCAGCCAACGCCTTCAGCGTCCAAACCCGCTTGGGTTCCTCCAGCAGCGCCCTGAGCAAACGTCCTGCCTTGGGAGCATAGAGACTTCGAAGCGGGCGACGAGCCTCTGTTGGCTTGGGAATCCCTTGCCTTTCTATGAAGAGGTTCGCAAAGGTCAATCCGCAGTTACCCGCCAAGTCCAGATAGCCTATCCCTTCGTCCCTGCAGATCTTGCCTGCATCGGCGCTGATGTAGGGCGCTGAGACGATCCCGTAGGCTCTGCGTCTGTTCGAAAGCAGGGAGCGGAGTTGCTGAACTGCGCCACGGACGTATCGAGGCTCTCCGCTACTCTTGACCTCGACCAGAAGCTGCCACGGTTCCCCCTTGGCGAGAATTTCGGCAGCAAGGTCGACTCGCCGTCCCTCCGGGGTGCGGGCTTCTTTCTTCCAACGCTTGAGGCGGATGAAGGGGACCTTGATGAAGAGCTCCTCGAGTCTCTCCTTCACTCGGTTCTCCAAGTCCTTCTCGACCATTACCATTTTTCACCTAAATAGGCATTTACACCGTACGGTGAAACTTTATACTCTAGTGAAATAAGAGGCAAGTCCTATCTGCCTTGCCTCCCGGTCGCCGAGTATGTTGGATTTCGTCAAGGACGTGTCTAGATATTTACATCTAGACACGTCGTCGAGGTGGTCAAGACGTCACTTGTTTTCAATAGGATAGAGTGGACCCGAAGGCGGCCACAGAGGCGTTCTACGTCGTCTACAGCGGGGCTCTCCTCACAGCATGGTCCCATCGAACAGGACCGAATAAATCGGCGGATGTCGCGTGACGTTCGGGGCTTCAGGGGGGACGAGGAGGCGGGCCCCAGTTAACCAGGGGCCCGCCGTCTCTGGAAGGACAAGATCTGGCTCCCCAGACGACAGGCAAATGGCAACCGGTGAACCGTTCGGGTTAACAGGCAGAGAACCTTCGGGCCACTGCTTCGGACCGATCCGACTTTACGATGGCACGTCCATCCTCCGTCGAACGCTACGCTTCGCACCGGACGGAACCATCGGGCATGACATAGGGCTGGCGCCCCGCTCCGACCACCTCCCAACTCCTGGTGGGACTTCCCCTGCGAAGATCGTGACGTTGAAGAGTATCTCCCTCGCTCGGAATCCCCCCAAAAAAACCATCAGGTCTCGATGGTCTATTACAGCGTTCCGGTCACCCGCGTCTACGGATAGACCCCGGCAGAACACTTGACGACGGCGGCGGTGGAGGGAGTCCCGTTCTTGGTAACCCGGAGGGCAAGCTCGTCCTTGTTCGCAAAGGAGGCGGTGCCTGTGGACGTGCAATTGGGAACCGGCTCGACGATCGGGCAGGACATGCCGCTCACGGGTACGCCGTTCTTGAGGATAGTCATGGTCCAGCCGGCCCCGGCCTTGCCGGGAGTCGCTGAGGACGTGCAGGCCATGCTCTTCAAGGTGAGGGGCAGCATCGGCACGGAGACCTGCGAAACGACCGTTTTGCCGAGCCCGTTGTTGGGGCCGCAGTAGAGGGTGGCGTTCGAGCCCGGGGTGCAGATAAAGGCGACCACACCGGTTTGCGGGAAGATGTTGGTCGAATCGGTGAGGTCCTTCATCGTCAGTTTCTCGCTCCCGTTGATTGTGGCGAACTTTTCGCCGTTGCCCATGATGCGGCTGTTGATCTTCGTGGCGCTGTTCCACTCATCGTCCGTGGTGAGCGCGGCGGGCGACTTGATCAAGCCGAACGGCACCCACGAACCCGGGGTTCCCGAGACGGCGCACACCCAGCCGATCGGGTCGCCGTCCTTCGGGTCCGGGTTCGGGACGATGTAGCCCTTCTCGCAGTACCCGTCCGTCGGGGGGTAGGCGTTCCACGTTCCGTGGTTGACGCCGAAGTTCTGGGTCCCCCCTTCGGAGTGCACGTTGTAGGCGCCGATCCCCTTCGTCACGTTCCCCGTGATGAGGTTCCCTGATCCGCTCGGGACGTAGATCCCGGTCTTGGTCCGCCCGGGAGTCGTGGACGTGATCAGGTTTCCGGTGATGACGCCGTCGTTGCTCCGGACCCTGATGCCGCCGTGATTGTCGTCGGTCGCGTCCCCGCAGTCCGACAGCCGGTTGTCCGCGATCGTTACCCCGCGCTGGTCGCTGCACGAGTTGGCGTCGATCCCCCAGGTCTGCGCGTCCACCACGTAGTTGCCGGTGATGACGGCATCCGCGTCCCAGAGGGCGATGCCGGGGCCCTTCGATACGGAGCGGATCGTGTTCCCGCTGATGAGCACGGTCGAGGGATACGCGCTTGCCGGGCAGGGAACAAGAGCCAACGAATCGGTGTTGAACGCGGTAATCCCGGCGTCCCATGCAGCTGGCGTGCCGGTGATGTCGAAGATGCTGTTCCCCGTGATGGTCACCGGATACTCCCCGCCATTTCCGACCCCCATGACCCCGATGCCGGCCTGGAAGCACCCGTGAATGGTGTTGTCGGCGATGACGATGTTCCGGTACTTGCCGCCCCTCACGTTCGACATGCTGATGCCCGACTGGTTTTCGCAGCCCGTCTTGCCGCTCATCTCGTTGCCGGAGATCACGACGTCCTTGATGGATTGAATCGGATAATCAACCTCCAGGTCGATCGGGCCGGGCATGCAGGAGCGCCCCATATTCTCGAAGTGGTTGTTCTGGATCCGGACATCTTCCGCGCAAATCACCCCGACGCCCGTGCGGCTGGTGTAGTTGCCGGTGAAACGGTTGCCCTGGACCAGGATGTGCTTGGACGGATTCCCTGTCGGCTGACCCACCCCCAGCGTGTCGTCATCGCTGATCGATATCCCGTCGCCCGTCAGGTCCCTGAACACGCAATTCGTGACCGTCACTCCTGTCGACTCCTCGATGCCTATCGCACGTCTGTATTCGGAATCATCATGAGGCCTGTTTGTGCAATCCGAGATTGGCTGGGGCGGTATCGGATTAAAGGAGGCGTTGCCGTCGAAGACCAGGTCTGTCACCAGCACATCGGTCCGGTGCCGGATGTGGAGCAACCGGGTGCCAGCCGTTCCGTTGCTGAATTTGAGCGTGCCGCCGCCCGTCACCGTCGTCCTGTCGCGTATGTTGAGGCCGCCCAGGCCGCTCGCATCGAGGGGCTGGTTGACGACGAAGTTGTATCCCTTGGGGATCCAGAGGACCCTGCCGGTGGCCATGTAGGCCGCGCACGTCAGCGCGCCTGTGTCGTCGGTCGTCCCGTTGCCGACCGCGCCGCACAACAGGACGTCGACGATGGGGTCCGAGGAAGAGACCCCGCTGCACTGCGCGGAGCAGTCCACTCCGGGCGGCGGGTCGGGTGGAAGCACGAACGAAGCGGGACGCAGGCCTGCGCCGGCTGCCCGCCCGACGGGGGCTTGTGGAGAAGCCCCAATGGTGGTGGTGCAGAGGATGAACCCGATAAACACTACACGACCAACGGACAGGGTTTTCATATGAGCCTCCTCTCCAGCGGACCCGACATGATAGGCGCTCCGCATATCGGAGCGTCATCGGTGGAGTAACGCGCCTGCTTCCTATGACTAGATAGCGGCGCTCGATCAAGACGCGGCTGAGGGCGAAGCAGCTGTCCCTTCTGTGGGCCTTGGGCCGATCCTCTGAAGGTGAGGTCGCGCGCGAGAAGCAATGAAGCGGAAAACAATGCGAGGAACTCGGTGGTCAGGCCCACTCGGACGACACGAGGCCTCATCGACCCGCTCCCCCAACACAACTTCAGCCCCGCAGGCCCCTCGGCAAGCGGTGTTCTGCTTCTCTGCTGGAACTCACGGCGATGCTTGCCTGAGGGTCTACACCCAGCGGGGCGAGGGTGTCAAGAGGAGAGCGCGCGAGATCGGCGATGGCAGCGGGGCGGAGGTGAATGCGGCGAGTGGGACTGCTCGATCGGCCGGATCTCGTTGCGCCTCCGAGCCGATGGGCGTAGGGTTCAGGCAACTACCCCACCGCGGAACGAAAACGCGGGCCGCTGTCAATCAGGAGCCTGCCGGGTTGAGAAGGATCAGGTCTGGCCCCGCGGCAATACCTCAACGAACGACATGTCGTACCTGAGGGCACTCGGCTATTCCCGCGTGAAGAACATGATCGGCGGCACGACGGCCTGGGGCCAGGAGGGGCTCCCGACCGAGCCTTGAGCCACGCCGCGGCCGGCGGTGGTACAATCAACCAAATTTCAATCCGCGTGCCGTTTCCCGGCACGGAGATGTTTGGAGGTGCACCATGGCACTGCGCATTGGGGACGAGGCTCCC
>JANMQK010000008.1:0-6432 GCA_031370485.1 Acidobacteriota bacterium
GACCTGCCGGCCACCCTGCGGCCTTATTTCAACCGGCCGGCAAAGACCGTGATCGACGCGGCGCGCGCCTGGGTGGACGATAATTTCCGCGGCCGTTTCTTCCTCTGGATCCAGCTTGCCGACCCCCACGCGCCGGGCGCCGACCCCGTGGTGCGCGACCGGCTCATCAGGGACCAAAACGACGCCGCGGTCGCCGCGGCGGACGCCGAGATCGGGCGGCTCGTGGACCGGTTGAACGCCCTCGGTGTGCTGGGGCACACGGTCGTGGCGGTCGCTTCTGTACATGGAGCGGGCCAGGGGGCCCATGGCGAGCGCGGCGCGGGAATCTACCTCTACGACACAACCATCCGTGTGCCGCTCCTCCTGTGGGTGCCCGGTGTCGCCGCCCGAGACCGGTCGATCCCGGAGCAGACGCGCCTCATCGACCTGGCCCCGACGGCGCTGGATCTCCTGCGCGTCCAGTCTCCGGCGGGGCTCGATGGGAAAAGCCTCGTTCCACTCCTCGATCCCTCCGGAGGGCCGGCCGGGCTTCCCGCCGTCGCCGAGGCGAAATCCCTCGGCGTCCACCTCGGCGGCACGCCGCTGCGCGCGCTGCGGATGGACGGCTGGAAATACATCGAGGGTCCCGCACCCGAGCTGTACGACCTGCGTCGCGACCCCGGAGAGACCAGCAACCTCGCCCCGGTGCAGGCCTTGCGGAGCGCGGACATGAAGCAGGCCCTGGCGGCGATCGGCGGATCGTCCCCCGGACCAGCCGTGCCGGAGCGCGCGGTATCGCCGCGTGCGGTCGCCCTCTTCGAGGAAGCGATCGAGGCGCTGGGGGCGCGGGATGGCGCTCGCGCCGGAAAGACGATCGAAGACCTGGAGGCGGCGCTGAGACGCCAGGCTCTGCCCGAGCCGCCGGCGCTCAGGGCGTTTGCTGCAGCGGCGCTGCGCCTGCAGGAACGGCATGCCGACGCGCTGCGCCTGTACGAAGAGGTCTTGAAAGAGCTGAGAGGGCCGGACGGGTCTCTTGGAGGAGAGCCGGCGCTCGCGGGACTCGTGCTGGAGGAGATCGGCGCCTGCCGCCGGCGGGCAGGCGATTCGGCGGGCGCCGCGACCGCCTACCGCGAGGCGATTGGCGTATTGCCCGACGACCTGGAGCCCCACGTGGCGCTCGGGTTCCTGGGCCTCGAAGCCGGCCGGCCGGGAGAGGCCGCCGAGGCCTTCCGGTCGGCGCTCGCCCGCGCTCCGGGGGACCCCCGCGCACTGGCGGGGCTCGGGCGGGCATATGTTGACGCCGGAGAGGCCGGCGCGGCGATCGCGCCCCTGCAGGAGGCGATCCGCATCGCCCCCGCGCCCCCCCGTCCCTACTTCGACCTGGCCCGCGCCCGGGAGGCCACGTCGAGGACCGGCGAGGCGGCGCGGGCCTATCGCGAGTTCCTGGAACGTGCCGACGCCGCCGACCTCCTGCGCGGTCACGCCTCCGAGCGGCTTCGCATACTGGAAGGCCCGCGGTCCGCGACGCGCTAAGGCCCGGCCCTCCGCTGCAGGTCTTCGTACAACGAACGCAGGGAACGATCGTCGGGGTGGCGGGCGAGTCCCTCGCGGACCAAGGCCAGGGCTTCCGGGATCTGCCGCATCTCCGAACGCGCCAGCGCGGCCCCGAGGATCGGCGCCACTCCCGCGTCACCGAGGGCGCGGGCCCGTTCGAACTCCCCGAGGGCGCGCTCGGGGCGGCCCAGCCTCCGGAAGACCGACCCGGCCTGCAACGACAGCGAGGCAGACGGCGCCAGGGAGATCGCCCGTTCAAAGGCCGTCGCCGCATCGTTCCAGCGCTCGAGGCGGGCCAGCATGGAAGCCAGGTTGGCGGCGAACCTCGGATTGTCGGGGTCGAGCCGGGCCGCCTCCTGGAACTCCTCGAGCGCCTCGCCGGTTTTGCCCCTGCGCGCCAGGATCGCCCCCAGCATGCTGTGGTACTCGTCGATGCGCGGGTCTTTCGCGAGGGCGCGCCGCAGCGCCGGCTCGAGAAGGGCGCCGCCCGACTCGGGGCCGAGGAGCGCGAACAGGCGCTGCGCCACGACGACCCGGAGCGGATCGGCCTCGAGCGAGCGCCGGTAGCGCCTTGCGGCGGCCGGTGCGTCACCCCGCTCTTCGAGGATGAGTCCCGCGATGGCGTCGTCGAGCCCGGGCCTCGTGGCGGTGCGCGAGGCATGGCGGGAAGCCTCGACCCTGGCCGCATCACCCCCTCCAGCGCCCGAGAGGCGCACCTGGACCAGCCAGAGGACCGCCTCCGGGTCCATCCCCCCGGTCGCGCGGAAACCCTCCTCGAGAGCGGCGATTGCCTCGTCCGTCTGTCCCATCCCGAGATAGGCCTCCGAGAGCATCTGGTAGTTCTTCGGGAGCTTCTGCCTCTCGTTCGCCAAAAGCAGCTGTTCCGCGGCGCGGGAGTAATCCTTGCGCTTCAGGAAGTAGGTCGCCAGGTTGCGGTGGTAGAAGACCTGCGTCCCGGCACCCGACGCGGGCGCGGCCCCCCCGTCCTGGCCGGCCGTGGAATTCGCATCGTCGTTGCCGATATATCCGAGCGCCCGCAGGCTTTCCAGAAGCTCCTCGCCGGCTTCGTCGGCCGCGGGGCCATCGGCGACGGCGACCTCGCGCGGCGCGCCGAGACTCTCGTACGAGGCCACGGTCCTCACCGGATGGGAGCGGACGAAAGCGGGGTCGATCGCTTCGAGGAGAACGTGGCCGGTCATCTCGCGGGAAACCGGCATGCCCAGCAGGTAGAGGATCGTCGGAGCCACGTCGAACAAGGTGGTCCGCGTCGCGAGCTTCGATGACGGGCGCGCACCGGGCCCGGCGAGCGCCAGGATGCCCTCCTCGCGATGCCATTCGACCGGCTGCTGCGTCGTGAATGGCAGGCGGTCCCTGGGCCGGGCGGCCCCGGTCCTGAACCCGTGGTCTGACACCACCATCACGGTCGCATCCGGTCCCGCGGCCTCGAGGATCTCCCCGATCAACGCGTCCTGCCTTGCGTAGAACGCGGTGACCGCGTCCTTGTACCTGGCGAAGTCGGCCCCGGGGCAGATCGCCATCCGCGGAGGCATGCAGTGCTGGAACCGGTGCCCCATCATGTCGATCCCCTCGAAATAGACCGCGGTCAGCGGGAGCCGCCGCCGCGCCAGGTCGGCGCCGATCGTGGCGTAGTTTCGCGACCCGGTCAGGATGGAAAGGGCCAGCGGGACCGGCAGCTGCGCGGTCTTGCGGTTCCGCCCCTCTTCATCGGCATCGGCCGCGGCCGGTTCGAGGACCTCGCGCCGCGCCTTCTCGAACTCGCCCCGATCGATGCGCAGGATGCCGCGAACCTCCTCGTAGGTCAGGTCGGCGGCGCTGATCAGCCGGGGGCTGATCTCCGCGAAGTAGGCGGGCGGGTAGGTGATCCCCGACGGCGGCGGCGCGCCGGGCGGCTTCGGACGGACGGTCTCGAACGCCACGAGGTTCGAGACCTGGTACCCCCGGACCTTTTCGGCGGGATAGGACGCCCACCAGGCCACGAAGGCGCTGTCCAGGCCGGCGTCTCCAAGGATGTTCCAGAGGGCTTTCACTTTGCGGAAGCGGCTGGTGATGGGGATGCGGCGGCCCGTGGCCTCGTCGATCGCCTGGAAGTCGGCCACCCCGTGCACGTCCGGACCGACTCCCGTGACCATCGTCGTCCAGAGGAGGGGGGAGATCATTGGGTCGTAGGAACGCAGGTCCGCCCGTGTCCCCGCGGCGACCAGCCGGGCAAGGTTGGGGAGTCGTCCCTGACGCATCAGCGGGTCGAGAATCTCCCAGTCGGCGCCGTCGAGGCCGATCAGGACGAGGCGCACGCCGGTCGCCTCGGGCGCCGGCATGGCGCGCCCTTCGCGCGACCCATGCCGCCCAGGGGTCCCGGGCGCGTCCGGCGGCGCCCCGCGACGGGTCGCCATGAGAAACGCCGAGGCGAGCAGGCCTAGAACCAGGCCGGCCAGGAGAAGGGGACGGCGCGTGAAAAACTTCCGAATCACGGCCGCAAGTATAACCGGGGACAAAGGTGGGCGCCCGGGGCCACGGGGCCCCGGGCCTGCCGCCCGCTAGAAGTTGTAGCGCATCCCGAGCCGCCAGCTTCGGGCCGGCTGGTACGCAAGGGCCCTCTTGAAGTCCGGGTCGGTCACTCCGGCGCTCAGCTCGACGTCGTCGTTGAAGGCCGTGGCCTTGCGCGCGTCGAAGGCGTTGAACAGGTCGAGGGTGACCTTGAGCTCCGACTTGCCGACCTGGAACGGGTAGTCGGCGTGCAGATCGAGCGTGAACTGATCGGGGGTGCGCCCGAGGTTGCCGCGCTTGACCGGCGTGTAGCTCTTCAGGAACACGAAGCCGGGGCTGAGCGCGTCCGGGTCGACGAGAGCGGAGCTGAGATCGCTGGTCGTCTGCAGGAAGGGACCCGCGCCGACGTCGGCCCAGTAGGCGTAGACGGGATCGATCCCCGGGATCTCGCCGGCGTTCTGGTAGATCGGGTGGGCCAGGAGCGAGGTCCGTGGCACCCCGGAGGCCCAGCTGAAGTTGCCGCCGACCCGCAGCTTGCCGGAGAACGTGTAGGACGGGTAGACGTGCATGACGTGTGTCACGTCGCTCGGCAGCGGCCCCGCGAGGAACTGCCCCGACATCAGCGGCGAATTGGGGAAATCATAGAGCGACGTGATGTTGGGGTCGCTCTGCCCATTGTCGTTCCGGAACAGTCCCTCGTAGTTGCCGTCCAGCCGGGACAGCCTGTAGTTCGCGTACAGCGACCAGTTGTCGGAGAAACGCCTGGTGTAGACGACCTCCAGCGACCTGTAGTCCCGCTTCGCCTTGGGGAACTGGGACGCCCCGCCGCCCTGCGGCACATTGCGGGTGCCCGGATTGGCGAGCTCGTAGGCGCCGAAGCGCGCCGCGGGGAAGGAGGTGCTGACCGGGGTCCCGGGGCTGCCGCCGAAAGGATCGTAGGGGTAGCCGTAGGCCGTCCCGTAATAGAAGTTCTGGATCTGCTCGACGGCGGCGGTCTGCACATCCTCGAGGACGCGGCCCTGGGTGCGATACACTGTCCGGATTTCGAGCGAGGACTTCGGTGTGATCTCGAAGGCGAAACCGCCGGAGATCTCGTTCTCGTACGGGAGCTTCGTGCCGGCGACGACCTGCGTGGGCTCTGTTCCCTGGGTGAATACCGGTCCCGACACCGCGCAGGCGACGCTGCCTCCTGCGCCGTCGTCGCAGGTCGTGGGGCCGAAGGTCCGCGGCGTGGTGAGGCTCCGGTCGGTGAAATCCTGAAGGCTGATCGACACCTCGTTACTGAAGGCGCGAACCGCGAGATCGTTGGGGACGCGCTCGAAATAGCGCGCCAGGTTGACCCACGCGCGGCTCCTGCCGTTCCCGAGCACGTCCCAGACCGCCCCGATCCGGGGCGCCCAGTTGCCGGCGAACGTGTAGCGGCCCGGCTCGAAGTCGGTGGTGCCCGGCTGGAAGATCTTGACGTCGGCCCCGCCGAGGTTCACGGTCTGTGTCCCGAACGGCAGCGTGAAGGAGCCGGCACCCTTGATCGCCTCCTGCGTCCAGCGCAGTCCGGCCTTGATCGTGACCCGCGGGGCCACCGTCCAGATGTCCTGCGCGAAGAGGCTGAACTCCTCGGCCTGGGTCGCCGGGGGCTGGGGCCCGATGCGGGCGCGGGTGACGCGGAAGACGTTGTTGCTGTCGTACGCCACCTGGGGATCGGCCCCGACGCTGTTGCGCACGCTCACCTGGCCGCCGCCCTGGGTCGGCAGGAGGACGAAATCCTGAAGTCCGTCGCTGCCGGGCAGGCCCGTCGCGTTGTCGACGGCGTCGACCGGGTCGCCCATCAGGTTGCTGACCGGGAGCCCGACGTTGAACGAGGGGCCGGTGTTGTTCGTGACATCGCGGTAGCTGATGTCGTCGTACTGGACCCCGTACTTGATTTCGTGCCGGCCCATCACGTTCGTCATCTTCACCAGATACTGCGTACTCACATCGTCCTGGTTCGAGATGGCGCCCACGCCGCCGCGCGTCGTCGTTACGGGCGAGAGGGTCAGCGGAACCGGCCCGCTCCCCGGGTCGTAGCTGTCGGCGCCGCGGAAGAACTCCTGGAGATTTCGGATGTCGTTGTAGTTGATCGCGTCCTGGGAGGATGTCTCCCGGAACTTCCCATCGTGGCGCGAGACCTGGGCTTCCATGAAGAAGGTCGGCCGGAAAACCGCGTTCCATTTCAGCGCCTGGTTGTTCGAGCCGTAGGTGATCCGGCTCGCGCCGCCGCCCGTCGCGAAATCATCATAAAGGGTCGCCGAGCCGCGCTGCGGCCCCCTGTCGCCCTGCGCCGGGTCGCCGAAGAGCGTGAATTCCAGCTGGTGCCTGGAGGAGATCATCCAGGAGAACTTCGCCGCGTAGTTGTCG
>JANMQK010000011.1:0-6612 GCA_031370485.1 Acidobacteriota bacterium
ATCCACCTCCTCCGGGACGGCGCCCGCCGCCTCGAGGGCCAGGCGCATGGCGCGGGTCGACTCCTCCCCCTGCCCGCTCATGTGGACCCGATGGTGGGCGTCGCAGGTCGACGCGTACCCGGAGACCTCCGCATACGCGCGCGCCCCGCGGGCCCGCGCGTGCTCGCTGTCCTCCAGGACCAGGATCCAGGCCCCTTCCCCCAGGACGAAACCGCTCCGGTCGCGGTTGAACGGCCGCGAGGCGCGTTCCGGCCGGTCGTTCCACCCGACGGCCGCCGCCCGCATGCGGCAGAACCCTTCCATCATCCCGCGCGTGATGCAAGCCTCGGCGCCCCCGGTGACGACTATCGGCTGATCTCCCCGGCGGATGGCGTGCCAGGCATAGCCGATGGCGTCGGTGCTGCTGGTGCAGCCATTGCTGAGGACGTGCGACGGGCCGGTGAAGCCGAAACGGATGCTGATCTCGCTGCTCAACATGCCGAGGACGGAGGAGGAGATCGCGAACGGGTTCACCCGGCGGATGCCCTGCCGGTAGTAGGCCTCGTACTGCCTCTCGGCGAAATCGATGGCGCCGGCCCCGCTGCCGATCACGACACCGATGCGCGCCCTTGCCTCCGGGGCGAGGGACGCCGCATCGAGACCGGCGTCCACGAGCGCCTCGTCCGCCGCGGCGATGGCCAGCGGCACGACCCGGCCGACGCGCGCCAGATCCTCGGGGGGCAGGTGCGCGGCGGGATCGAACCCGGGCACCTCCCCCGCCACCTGGGAGGGAAGCTCGGCGGGGTCGAAGGTCGCGATACGCCGCGTGGCGCTCCGCCCTTCGCGCAACCCCTCGAAGAAGGCCTGCCGCCCGATCCCGAAGGGGGAGATGATGCCCATCCCGCTGATGATCACGCGCCGTCCGCTCATGGATCCGCCTTCCTGGGAGAGCCTAGAGTTTATCATCCGGCGGCGCGGGCGCCCTCAAAATTGTCCGGCCCCGCGCGGGCCGCGAAACGCGCGCGCAGCCAGTCCCCGAGCAGAAGCAGGTAGAACGGCACGTATTCCAGCCAGCGCACCCAGGGGTACGGCTCGGTCCCAAGGCCGGCGGCGCCGAGGTTCGCGTAGGCGAGGACCACGAGCCCCGACATCAGTATCCAGGCGCGCGACGGCTGAAGACAAAGCCAGGGGAGAATCCACAGCAGGTACCACGGGTGCAGCGTCGGGGACAGGACAAGCACGGTCGCGGTGAGCAGGTACGCGCCACGCCACGGCTCCATCCCCCGCCGCACGATGAGAAGAGCGGCGGTGAGGATGGCGGCCGCGCACACGCCGCGCGCCAGGTCCATCGCGTAGACGTGGGGATAGAGCAGGTCGACCGCCCCGCTCCCCGGCAGATGGGTCCGGACCCAGGCGATCGCGGCCTTGAGGGATGGTGTGGGATTGCAGGCGGCGATGGCCGCGTGCAGTAATCCGAAAACCGAGTCGTTCGCCTGCCAGCGCCGCGCGTAGTCTCCGAGCCCGCTCGCGAGGTCGCTTCCCGCGGCGCGGAAGGGCCAGTAGGCCGCTCCGGCCAGCAGGGGGACCGCCAGGAGAGTCCTCCACCGCAGCGAGCGCAGGAAAGGCAGCACCAGCAGGAACGGGAAGATCTTGACCAGCCCGCCCACCGTCAGCGCGACCGCCGCGTTCAGATCTCTCTTCTGTATAATCGCGACGGTCGCGAGCAGGACGCAGACAACCCCGGCCGGCTCCAGGTGGCCGCTCCAGGCCACCTCGATAACCGCCAGCGGATTCCAGGCGTAGATCAGGATCAGGAGCGGCGAAGCCCGCCGGAGGGCGAGGATTCGGAGAAGCGCCAGGATCACCGCGAGGTCGGCGAGGACCAGCAGGGCCTTCAGACCGGTCACGCCAAGTCCGGCGAAGGCTGTGGCCGCGAACAGGGCCTGCGCGACGGGCGGGTAGATGGTCCGCACGTCGGTGTGCGGAAGTAGCACGAACCCTTCGTCCCGGAGGTGCGCGAGACGCGGGGATCCCGGCGGGTCGGAATAGGGGTTCATTCCGGACGCCACCACGCGGCCGTCCCACACGTAACGGAGGAGGTCGTCGCTGAGCGCCGGGGCCGCCGCGACGAAGCCCGCCCTGAAAAGCAGGCTGAACGCCAGCACCGTCGCGACCCGGCGGTCCCTTGGGAACCCGGGCTCCCCCCTGCTGCGGAGCGCCAGGAATACCGCGCAGAGATAACAGGAAAATACGGCGGCATAGAGCGCCAGGAACGGCGCCGTGCCGCCTGCCCGTGGAGGGGCCAGCAGCATGAAGAGGAACCCGGCCTGCATGGCGACGCCGAGAGCCGCAAGAAGCCGCGGCGAGGCCGCAGGGCCACCATGACCGTTCTGCGGGCCGTCGTGCTGGCCGCCTATTTCGGGACCCTCTTCGTGCTGGCGATTTACGGCTGCCACCGGTCATACCTCCTGTATCTCTATTACCGTCGCCGGAGCCTGACGCCCGGCCCGCCGCTCAACCGGCTGCCGGTCGTGACCGTGCAGCTTCCGGTTTACAACGAGCGGTTCGTCGTGACCCGCCTGATCGAGTCCGCCTGCCGCCTCGAGTACCCGAGCGACCGGATCGAGTTCCAGGTCCTGGACGACTCGACCGACGACACCGTCGAGATCGCGGCCACGGCGATCGCACGGATGCGGCGGCTTGGCCACGACATCGTACACATCCGCCGGGAAGGGCGCGACGGGTACAAGGCGGGGGCCCTGGCCGCGGGGCTTCGCCGGGCCCGCGGAGAGTTCATCGTGATCTTCGACGCCGATTTCGTGCCGCGACCGGGGTTCGTGCGCGATCTAATCGGGCATTTCGGCCATCCCCGCGTGGGCATGGTCCAGGCCCGCTGGGTCCACCTGAACCGCGACCAGTCCCTCCTGACGCGGATCCAGTCGATGCTCCTGGACGGGCACTTCGCCATCGAGCACGCCGCGCGCCATCACGCCGGCCTGTTCTTCAACTTCAACGGCACCGCCGGGATCTGGAGGCGCGCTTGCATCGAGTCGGCGGGCGGCTGGCAGGCCGACACGCTGACGGAGGACCTCGACCTGTCGTACCGGGCCCAGATGGCCGGGTGGCGGTTCGTCTTCGTCTCCGACGTCACGGCCCCGGGCGAGCTTCCCGCGGACATGGATTCGTTCCGCTCGCAGCAGCAGCGCTGGACCCGTGGAGCCATCCAAACGGGGATCAAAATCCTCCCGCGGCTGCTCCGCCACCGTCTTCCCGCCGCGGTCAAGGCCGAAGGGGTCTTCCACCTGACCAACAACGTCGCGTACCTGTTCATGGTCCTGCTCGCCCTGTTGATCGTGCCGGCCATGATCATCCGGCAGTCGTGGGGGCTGCAGGCGCTGCTCCTCACCGACCTGCCGCTGTTCCTTTCGACCACGGCCTCCCTGTCCGGTTTCTACCTGGCGTCGCAGCGCGAAGTGGGCGCCGGGAGAAAGACCTCCGTGGCGCTCCTTCCCTGCCTCATCGCCCTCGGGATCGGGATCAGCCTGAACAACGCCCGGGCCGTCGTGGGGGGTCTCCGGGGCCGAAAGACCGAGTTCGTCCGCACTCCGAAGCGCTGCCAGACCGGGAGCGGCTCCCCTGCCAGCGAACGGTCCCTTCCGCCCGGCTACAGGATCCCCGCCGGGGTCCCCTGGATCGCGGCCGAAGCGGCGCTCGGCCTCTACTTCGCCCTCGCATGCGCGTTCGCCATCCACGAGAAGATGTACGCCTCGCTGCCTTTTCTTGCTCTCTTCCTCTTCGGCTTCCTTTACGCCCCCTTCCTCTCCCTAAGACAGGCCTGGGAGCGCCGCCTCGACCGCCCCGCTCCCACCCACACGGCCTAGAGAGCCGGGGCTCCCCGGATGCGCAGGGCGGCAGCCCGGCGAGGCTTGCGAGGGTCTGGTCCAGAAAGGGCTTGACGCCGCGCCCCCCGCGCCGTACATGACCATCTCGATACCTTCATGATCCATCGGCCACGCTGAAGGCCCCGTCCAGAGCGAGTTTCCGGGGACCCTCGGCACTGGGGAGGGAGTATGCCCGGACGTCGGCAGGTCTCGCGCTTCATGGCGCTCGGGATGGTCCTCCTCCTGCCCGCCCTGGTGCGACCGGCTGCCGAGGCGCGGGGGTTCGAGCGCGCGGGCCCCGGGGCCGACGCCGCCCCCCCGGTCACTTCCTGCGTGCTGGAGCTCAGCGGGTTCGACTCCGCCGGGGACCCGGTCGTGAGCACTCCGGCCTATGCGCTCGAGCGGCCGGGGCTTCTCATCGTGCCGATCCACGCGCTGGGCGGGTCCTCGCCGCGATGGGAAAGGCTGCGCGTCGTTCCTGACCCGGGAGATCGCGGGTCGGGGCATGGCACCGGGTATGAAGTCACCGAGGCGCTTGAAATTATGGCGCAGTCCGACCTCGCCGTTCTGAGGGCCCCCGGCCTGGCCGCCTGCGCGCCGGCCCCCGGAGACAGGGCCACCCTCGCTGCCGGGCAGCGTCTCGTCGGCGTCAGAGATCGCTTTGGCTACAGGCCCCGGGTCTTTACGGCGATCGTCGAGAGATCGGTCGCCATCCCGGGGGGCTCTGGCTTCGCCCTGGTGAGAGTCCCCGACGGCGGCGGGGCGGAAACCGGGTTTCTTACCGATCGAACCGGGCGCCCCGTCGCATCGCTCCTGCCTCACTACCCGGCGGGGGACAGGTCCCTGGCGGGGGCGGCGGCCATCGACGGCAAGGAGCTGCTCGGCGCGGCGGAAGGGCCGGGACTGCCCCCCCGCGAGGCGTTCGAGTCTAAGGCGGCGCCGGAATGGAGCGCGACTCCCGCCGGAGTGCTTCTCAGCGCCCTTCTCCTGACGCGCGACGATCAGATCGACCGATCGATCGATTTGCTCGACCAGGTCATGGGCGCGACGTCCCCCTCCGCCGACCTGCTGGTGACCCGCGGCTCCCGTAAATTCAGGCGCGGACGGATCCAGGGCGCCATCGACGATTTCACCGCCGCCATCCAGGCGGAGCCGGGGCTGCGCCTGGCACATTACAATCTCGGGATCGCGCTGGGGGCCACGGGCAGGTACGGCGCGGCCAGCGAGGCTTTTGAACGGGCGCTCTCCCTCGATCCGTCCCACGCCCGGACCCATTTCCAGCTGGCCATGGCTCTGCAGGCCGCGCACATGCCGGACCGCGCCCGCCGGGAACTCGACGCTCTCGGGCGCCTCGACCCCCCTCTGGCCGCTGAGCTTCAGCAAATGCTCGGTTTCTGAGTTCTCCGAGCCACGCGTCATTTCGGGTCCCGGGTCCTTGAGAATCAACACTCTACAATTGTCATATTTCCTACGTTAAATCCAATTTCAGACTTGCCGTTCCGTCTTTGTTACATATATTTGACCCCGCTTTGGTGGCGGGGACGTTGTACTCCCCCCCGAGGGCGATACTGGCAGGGCGCGCCGAACGCGTCCGATTTGGAGACGACGGAACGGCTCCGGCCCGGACTCTGACTGGAGGGGACAGGGACGATGCGCAGATCTCATCTATTTCTCGCCGGGGTGGTCCTGAACCTCCTGGCCCTGGCGCCCGCCGCGACCCAGGAGCTGACTTCCGGCGCCATCGCCGGCAAGGTGAACGACCCGACCACCCGCCCGATCGCCGGGGCAGTGATCATCGCGACATCCCAGTTCGGGACACGTACTGCCGAGACCGATGCCTCCGGAAAATTCATCATGCCGTTCCTCCGCCCGGGAACCTACACCGTGCGGGTCGAGGCCCCGGGAGGGTTCAACAGCGTCATCCAGAACGACGTCACGGTGTCGCTCGACAAGAGAACGCAGCTGGCGTTCACGCTCGAGCCGGGCAAGACCGAAACCGTCACCGTGACCGCGCAGGCGCCGCTCGTGGACCCGCGCTCCACGTCGACCGGCACCTCGTTCAAGTACGACGACTTCGCGAACTCGGTGCCGCTGGGGCGATCCTTCACGGACACCTACGCTGTCGCCCCCGGGGTCGTCAGCGGGCTTGGCTCCGGCAAGGGGAACAACTCGATCGGCGGCGCCTCGGGACTGGAGAACTCGTATCTCATCGACGGCGTGAACATCACGAACACTGGATTCGGCGGCATCGGCTCCTACAACATCGTCTACGGCTCGCTCGGGAGCGGCGTCACCAGCGAGTTCCTCGACGAGGTGCAGATCAAGACAGGGGGTTTCGAGGCGGAATTCGGCCAGGCGCTCGGCGGCATCATCAACACCATCGTGAAATCGGGCACGAACGACTTCAAGGGGAGCGTCGCCTGGTACGCGAGCCCGAGCGGGGCCCAGTCGTCCAACCGCCTGGTCCAGCTCGACACCGGGACCTCCAACCTCCTCAACACGAACGTGAACGATTTCGCCTTCTCCGTCGGCGGGCCGATCGTCAAGGACAAGATGTTCTACTTCTTCGCCTACAACCCGGTCGTCACGACCCAGCGGCTGCGGGCGAACTCGATCGCGAACCCGGCCTACACCGCGGCCACGGCGGGTGTTGCGGCCTTCGACGAGGGCGCAAGCACGAACGGCTTCGGCGCCACGTCACCGCTCGCCTTCCCGTCCTCGACCCGGGAGCTCGAGCGCACGCGGCGCGCCG
>JANMQK010000031.1:0-31888 GCA_031370485.1 Acidobacteriota bacterium
CCCCGCGCTGGTTGGCCACGACCTTGAGATAGTCGATCGTGGAGTCCGCGGCTTGATGGTACTGGACGCGGTCGCCCAGCGTCAGCGGGATGCTCTTGGCCGGATAGGACACGTCGCGGAACGAACGGTACAGGACGGCGCCCGGGGAGAGCGCGATCGCCTGGACCCCGGCGCCGTCGCGCCGACCCTCCAGGAGGACCTTCCCTTCGTCGATGCCGCGGTAGGTCGCCTGGACCCGACCCAGGCCTCCGTAGTAGTCGAGAATGCGGTAAATCGACCGGAGCACGAGCCCGCGCGAGGGCCGGTGCCGGGGACGCAGTGTATTGTCGCTCCACGGCTCGAGGATGCCCTCGATAATCAGCATGGCGAACGGGCGCGCCGCGTCCGCGGGTATGGCGTCCTTGTCCTTGAAGGCCAGCAGGTACGGCAGGTCCTTGTCGTCGAGGGAGAGCTGCATCTTTTCCTGCCAGCCGAGCGAACGCGCGAGGTACGAAGCCAGATCGCTCATCTCGAAATCGCGCGCCGGCAGCCCCGTTTTCGAAGCGGTCTTGCCGACCAGGCCCAGGGCGAACGCGGTCCAGCGCTCGGCATCCGCGGCGCGGCACGGCCCAAGGAGATACCCGCGGTCGAGCGCTTCCGGTCCGACCACCCCGAGGAGCTTCAGCAAGATCACTTCCTCGCTCAGCCGCGTCCCATCCTCGAGAGCCACCGTTTCCACCCAGCCGTCCCCGTTGATGGTGTGACTCTCGGCCTCAGCCTCGGGATAGCAGGGAACGCCTTTCAGGTACGGACCCTTCTCCTCCGGAAAGACCAGGTCGCCGTCCTCGGTATGCCCTCCGCATGTGGATGTGTACAGGGCGTTGATCGGCCGCCCTTCGTAGGTCAGGACGAGGCCCCGGGTCTCCTCGACCGCCTGGTTGGTCAGCCTCTCCTCAGTCCCGGCGCCCTTGTAGACCTGGCACTGGGCGCTGTCACAGACATCGTAGCCGTCCTCGGCGAATTGTCCGAGGTTGGCGATGAGGTAGGTGCGGGCCGCCACCGCCTGCGCCTTCAGGGCCTCGACCTCGGGGTAGACGCCCGGCCCCATCTCGTTGGGGACGACACCCCTCAGATAGTCCTCCAGCCCCAGCTCGTTGATGATTCGGAGGTTTCCGGCGCGGTCGATGCGCGCCTCGAGGGTCCCGAGATAGGCGCCCGACGCGAACCTCAGGAGATCACCGGCGCGCGCCGGCTCGAGAAGGACCCGGTCATGGCCCGTCAGGAAATTGTTCCAGCGATCGTCCACAAGCCGGATGCGCCGATGCCCTCCCACGGCCCGCCCCTCCTCGGCGATCCATAGCTCCGTATAGCCCCCCTCCCCGAGACGCTGCACCAGGGCCGTGGCCGTCTCCCGGCTCGGGAACTCCCCGACGCGCACCCGCCAGGCGTGCCGGTCCGGATGGTAGGCCAGGACGACCTTCTCCTTCGGGAGGAGGCCCTGCAGCTCGGTCTTCTTCGCCTCCGCGAGGGCCTTGTCGGTGAAGGACGCGACCTGCACGCGGTACATGATCCCGGCACCGCTGCTGCCCGAGAACTCGCTGACCACGTAGACCCCGCTTTCGAATTTCTTCTTCCACAGGGGAGTACGCCTCACGGGGTCGCGCACGACGACACCGCCGTCCGCGTACACCCTGACCTTGACCGGGTCGTTGGTGAGGCCGATCCGCACCTTCGCGGGCGCCACGATCCCCTGGCTGCCGGCCGCGGAGCCGGGCGCGGGCGCCGGAGGAGCCGCTCCAGTCCACGGGGCGAGAAAACCAAGGAGGATGGCGGCAAGATATCGATTGCGGGGGGTCTTGGTCATCGGGCGCGTCAGTCTACCACAGCGGCCGCGGCGGTCCGGTTCAACGCGGCCGCCTGCGGGCGCGTGCCGCGGCGGCCCCCGGTACGCCCGACAGACGGAGGAACTCCGTCCGCATCGAGGGGCTCTTCCGGAACGCTCCGGTGTAAGCGCTCGTCACCACGCGCGTCCAGCGGTTGCGGGCGCCCCGGATCGTCATACAGAGGTGCTCGGCTTCCATCCGGCAGGCCACGCCCAGCGGCCGGAGCGACGCGTGCAGCGTCTCGACGATCTGGCGCGACAGCCTCTCTTGAAGCTGCAGCCGGCGGGAGAGCGCGTCCACCACGCGGGCGATCTTCGAGAGCCCGGCCAAGCGGCCATCCGGCAGGTAGGCCACGTGCGCCGTCCCGTAGAACGGCAGCAGGTGATGAACGCAGACCGAGACGAACGCGATGTCGCGTACCACCACCATCCCCCGCTCCCCCGAGTCCGCCAGGGTGGCCAGGATGCGCGACGGGTCGGCGCGGTACCCCGACAGGATCTCGCCGCTCCAGGCCTTCGCGACCCGCTCCGGCGTGCGCGCCAGGTCGCGGCGCAGATCGGGCTCGCCGATCCCCGCCACGAAAAGCCGTGACGCGCGCAGCAGTAGGGCGCGGTCCGGTCCCATGGGGGTGCGGCGGCGGCTGTGTTTCACTTGGGCGGATTCTTCGCGTGCGCCTGGCGGATGGCGGTGTCGAGAGGGCTCCCCTCGGTCGGCGTGCAGGCGCAGTGCCCCTTCTTGTCCACGGCCACATGCCCGCTCTCCTTGTGGCACTTGCCGTCGCAATGCCCGCAAATGTGATCGGTGCAGACGACACGGATGATGCGCGGGGGCGGCGCGGGCTCGGCGGGAGGGGTGGTTTCGGCGGGAGGGGCGGCCTCCACGCCGCCGGAAGGCGGCGCCGGTGAGGGTGGCGGGGCCTGCGCCGCCGGTCCCGCCAGGGACAGCAGCAGGACGACTGTCAGGCTCGCATCCAGAAGAATCGCTCGTCGTATCGTGCCCTGGCGCATCGCATACCTCCTTGTGTCGTCAGACCGCGTACTTCAGGCCGGTGCCGGTATTGAACAGTACGATCGTTTCCTCGGTAGCCACCTGTCCCGCCTTGCGCAGCCGCCGCAGCGCGGCCAGCACCGCTCCCCCCTCCGGGCAGGCGTCGACCCCTTCGCGCGCGCCGAGCTGCGCGGCGGCCTCGTTCATCTCGGCGTCCTCCACGGCCAGGGCCGCGCCGCCGCTCTCGCGCAGCGCGCGCAGGATGAGGAAATCGCCGAGGCTACCAGGGACCCGCAGGCCCGAGGCCGCGGTCACCGGGTTGGGCCAGGGTTCCGCGGTGTCCCGGCCCCCGGCGAACGCCTTGACAATCGGCGCGCAGCCCGCGGCCTGGACCGAGATCATCCGCGGCCGCTCCTTTCCGATCCATCCCAGGGCCTCCATCTCCGCGAACGCCTTCCACATCCCGATGAGACCGGTTCCTCCTCCGGTGGGATAGAGGACGACATCCGGGACCCTCCAGCCGAGCTGCTCGACGATCTCGTACCCGAGGGTTTTCTTCCCCTCGACACGGAAAGGCTCGCGGAGCGTTGACATGTCGAACCAGCCGCCGTCGCCGCCTGCCCCTCCCATCGTCTCGCGCATGGCGCGCCCGGCGTCCGCGATCGATCCCGCCACCAGCCTGACCCGCGCGCCCAGCCGGCGCGCCTCCATCGGGAACGCGGCCGGTGTCGACTCGGGGAGAAACAGGTGGACCTCCATCCCGGCGCGGGCGCCGTACGCGGCGAGCGCCGAGCCGGCGTTTCCGGCGGAAGGCGCCGCAACCCGGCGCACTCCCTGCGCCGCGGCGACCGACACGGCGACCGACATGCCGCGGGCCTTGAACGATCCGGTGGGGTTGACCGCCTCGTCTTTGATGAACAGGCGCTTCAGGCCGAGATCGTCCCCGATCCGGGGCGCCGGCAGCAGGGGCGTGAACCCCTCCCCCAGCGTCACGGGAGCAACGGGAGGGAGGAGTTCCGCGTATCGCCAGAGCGAGGCATCACGTCCGGGGAGCCGGTCGCGGGACGATCGGACGCCGGCCTCCTGCAGCCCGTAGCGGGCCAAAAGCGGTGACCCGCAGCCGCAGAGGGTCGCGGGGTCGGGGCCGAAGCGGCGCGTGGCGCCACATCGCGGGCACTCCAGGCGGTCGAGACAGCTCGTCGCCATCGCGCTCAGCGGACCTGTTGCAGCCGCGCAAGAAACCGCCCGGGATCCTCGAACCCGTGCAGCCTCAGATCGGCGCGCTCCTCGCCCCGGGGGTCCATGAAGACAATTGTCGGCACCCCGACCACGGCAAAGCGATCCCGGAGCTCGCGCACGGGCTCCGACTCGAAGGATGTCAGGTCGGCCTGGAGCAGCGCGAACCGCCCCATCTCGGTTCGCACGCGGGCGTCGCTGAAGGTGCTGCGTTCGAGCTCCTTGCAAGGCAGGCACCAGTCCGCGGAGAAATCGATGATGACGGGCCTCCCCTCGTCCCTGGCTTCCTGCAGTGCCATCGAGGAATAGGGGCTCCAGCGGGATTCCGCCCGGGCCCTCATGAGTGGCAGGCCGGCCCAGAGCCCGACGCCGAGGGCCAGGAGGGCGATCGCCAGGCGGAGGGGGGCGAACCCCGCGACCTGGCCCGGCGCCCGCGCGAGCACCAGGAGATAGATTCCCGACGCCACCGCGAAGCCCAGCACGATCATTCCCAGGATGCGGTCGGTCAGAAGCGGCTGCAGAAAATAGATTGCCACGGCGAGAAGTGCGAGCCCCATCACCTTCTTGGCGTAGATCAGCCAGACACCCGACCGCGGCAGGCTGGACAGAGCGCCCGAGAAAACCCCGAGGAACAGGAAGGGCAGTCCGAGTCCCAGGGCCATCACGAAGAAGAGCCAGAAGCCCAGGATCGGCTGCCCGGCGGCGGCGACGAACGCCAGCAGCGTGACGATGAACGGCCCGATGCAGGGAGCCGCCACGAGCCCCATCGTCAGGCCCATCAGAAGCGCCCCGAGCGCCCCGGTGCGGCCGCCGGAAAACCGCGTGAGGGCCCCCGGCAGCCGCAATTCGAACAGGCCGAACATCCAGAGCGCCATCAGGACGAACAACAGGACGAGCGACCCGACGACCCAGGGGCTCTGCAGGATGGCCCCGAACATCCCGCCTGAGAGTCCCGCCACCAGGCCGAGGACCGAATAGGTGACGGCCATGCCGAGGACATAGAGCGACGGCAGCGTTACGCGGCGCCGCCAGCTTCCATCCGTCGCCTGGTTCGCGAAGAACCCGATGGTCACGGGGATCATGGGATAGACGCATGGCGTGAGGTTCAGCGCCAGGCCACCCAGGAAGACAAAACCCAGGACGAAGATCAGTCCACGTTCTTTCAGGAGACGGGCGATGGGATTCGTGACCGATTCGTCCACGTCCCGGCCCGCATCCTGCCGCGCAGCGACCGGCTCGCCGGCGATGGAGAGCGTGAAGCTGAACTCCGAGGTCTCCGGCGCAAGGCAGGCGGTGTCGCTGCAGGCCTGGTAGTTCACGCGGGCGCGCAGCGCATGCGGTCCGGACGGCGCATCGGCGGGCGGGCGCAGTGTGGGCCGGATCACCGTCTTGTCCATGAAGACCGACAGCTTCTCTTTTGCGAACTCGAGCTCGACCATGATGCCCTCGGGATAGGCGATCTGCTCGACCGCCAGGCCCGCGGCTTCGGGGAACTCCACCTTCGTCGGGATCAGGTACTTCAGCGTCGGCCGGCTCGAGTTGACGTGCCATCCCGGACTGATGTCGAGCAGAAGGGACAGCGTCACCGGCTCTCCCGGACGGATCGGCCGCTCGGGGACGCTTAATTGAGCATCGACCACCTTTTGCGGGCTCGGCCGCCCGACGATGGTCCCCTTGAGGGTCCGGGTTCCGGCGGAAGAGGGCACCGGCGCCGCCTTGTCTCCAGCGGCTTCCGACTTGGAGGCCGCCAGCGCCACCCCCGCGGCGGGTGCCTCGTGCTTCGCCGGGGCAGCGGGCGGCTCCATCGCGGCCAGCGGCTCCTTTCCGGCGGTCGCCGCCGCCCGGTCCGCCTCGCCGGCCGCCAGGATCATGTAGGAGTAGGCCGCCGGCGACGAGGTCATGCCCGGCGCGGCCAGGTTCAGCGTCCGGATCGCCGGGTCGAGGATCGCACGGTCCCGCTCGAGCACGGCCAGGCGGGAAAGGCAGGCGACCATGACGGCATTGCCGGAAGGGAGGGCGTCGTCGTTCAGGCTTTTCGTCCGCACGAACAGGTCGGTTCGGCCGGCGGGGGCCAGGAAATATCCGCCGCTCGACTTATCGAAGAACCGATCCGCGTCCTTGACGATCCGCGACGCTTCCTCGACCCAGGTCCGATCCTTGACGGCGTCGTGCAGATCGAGGAATCCCTGCGCCAGAAACGCCGAGTCGTCCAGGTGTCCGGGCAGGCCGGGGCGGCCCTTCCTCCAGGAAACCAGAAGATGGCCGTCCGTACCTTTGAGATCGCGCGCCGCGAACCGGGCCGCGTTCAGGGCGGCGTCACGGTATTTCGCTTCGCCGGTGGCGGAATACGCCTCCGCCAGGGCGGAGATCATGAGCCCGTTCCAAGCGGTCAGCACCTTGTCGTCGAGATGCGGCCTAACCCTTGCCGAGCGCGCCTTGAAGAGCTTCGCGCGGGCCGCCGCCAGGCGGGATTCGAGCTGCGACGGCGAGAGGGAGTGCCGGCGCGCGAACTCGGCGGGAGCGACGGCGACGTGCAGGACGTTCTTTCCTCCCGGAAGATCCCCCTTGTCGGTCACGCCGTAGTAGGCAATGACGAGGCCTGCGTCGTGCTCCCCGAGGGCCCGGCGAATCTCCGCCCTCGTCCAGACGTAGTAACGGCCCTCCTCGCCTTCGCTGTCGGCGTCGAGAGTCCCGTAGAAGCCGCCGGCCGGATCGGCCATCTCGCGCAGGGCCCAGCCCAGGGTCTCCTCCCCGACCCGGCGCAGGTCCAGGCGGCCGGTCTGTGTCCACGCCTCCAGGTAGAGCGGGGCGAGCAGCGCGTTGTCGTAGAGCATCTTTTCAAAGTGAGGCACGCGCCACTTCGCGTCGGTGGAATAGCGGTGGAAGCCGCCGCCTAGCTGGTCGTAGATCCCGCCACGCGCCATCGCCTCGAGCGTGCGCACGGCCATGTCGAGCGCCGCGGCATCCCCCTTCTCGCGATGCGCCTTGAGAAGCAGCGCCAGGGCGCCGTGAGGCGGAAACTTGGGGGCCCCGCCGAATCCCCCGTTGACCGAATCGAACCTGACCTTGAGCCCCGCCACCGCCGGGGTCAGCATGTCGGCCCCCGGGTCGAAGCTGGTGGTGGTCGGCCGGGGGTGCTGCATCTCGACAATCGCCTGGCGCATCCGCGCGGCGACCGCCAGGACTTCCGGGCGCCTCTTGCTCCAGGCGTCGGCCAGGGAGACGATCAGATCCCGGAACCGATCCCGGGGGAAGTAGGTGCCGCCGAAGAAAGGCTCGAGATCCGGGGTGAGAAACACCGACATCGGCCATCCGCCCGAGCCGCTCATCGCCTGGACCGCCGTCATGTAGAGGTCGTCAAGGTCGGGCCTCTCCTCGCGGTCCACCTTGATCGAGATGAAGCTCTCCTTCAGGATTCGGGCGATCTCCGGGTCCAAGAACGTCTCGCGCTCCATGACGTGGCACCAGTGGCAGGCCGAGTAGCCGATGGACAGGAAGATCGGCTTCTGCTCCGCGCGGGCGCGGCGAATCGCCTCATCGCCCCAGGGGTACCAGTCGACCGGGTTGTACAGGTGCTGGATCAGGTAGGGGCTTGTCTGTCC
Source organism: Acidobacteriota bacterium (assembly GCA_031370485.1). GTDB lineage: Bacteria > Acidobacteriota > Polarisedimenticolia > Gp22-AA2 > Gp22-AA2 > JANMQK01. The sequence goes on from JANMQK010000031.1 coordinate 7,688, forward strand.
CGCGAGATGGTTGGGGCGCTGCGTCCCGGGCGGCGCTTCCCCCGCGGCGGAATCTACGGCGGCGGCGCCGTGGGAGCTTCCCGCGGACGATGCGAGCAGGCAGACCCCCAGGAACATTGCCGCCCGCAGGCCGGAGATGGCGATTCCTCGACCGTTCATGCCGGACATTCTAGCGTAGGACGCTTCTCACGGCCGGTCCATCTCCCTTAGACTGGACTCTCTCTCAGGGAAGGAGACGGAGAATGACACGACTATCCAAGGTCCCGGCGGCTCTCGGCATCACGCTGCTCTTTCTTCTCGGCGCCGCGCCCGCCCCCCGCCCCGCGGAGGATGCCAGGGCGTGGCCGGAGCAGGATCTGCTGAAGCGCGACGAAGGGGTCTGGAACGCCACGGTCCAGATGATCCCCGAGCCGGGGGCCGACCCGGAGGTGTCGAACGGTGTCGAGACGAACCTCCTCGCGACGGGGGGGCGCTGGCTGATCAACGATTTCAAGGGACGCCTCAATGACCAGGCATTCCAGGGACACGGTATGCTCGGCTACGACCCCGCCCGGAAGAAATTCGTCCGCGCCTGGGTCGATACGACCCAGTCGACCCTCTGGACCGCGATCGGCACGTACGACTTGGCCACCCGGACCCTGACGATGTGGATGGAGACTCCCGACCCTTCCGGCCAGCCGCTGCGGTTCCGGACGACCACCACCTGGAAGGACAACGACACGAAGGTCTATACCATGTACGCGCCGGGGCCCGAAACCACGGAAGCGGCCGGGATGATCATCACCTACCGGAGGAGGAAATAAGCGGCGGGCGATCGCGGACGGCCTTGTACACCAGGTACGCGCCGAAGAGTATCGGCGCCGCCGGCCACCATTCGGAGACCCAGTCGAGGGACATCCCGAATCGCGTGTGAAGAAGCAGCACGGCGCCGAAACCGATCAGCACCGATCCCCCGAGAATCGAGCCCTTCAGGCCGGGCATCTCGAAATCGTCCGGCAGCACGCCGGGGCTCGTCCCCCGCAGGGCGAGGTTGTAGAGCGCGGCCCGGCGCACCGCGTCCACAATGTTGTAGAGCCAGAAGAAGGCGAGGAAGAGCCCGAGAAGCGGCTCGAGCGCAGGCATCCCGCCGCTCGCGAGCAGGGCGATGGTCGAACCGATCACGGCGATGTGGATGAAGCCCCTCGTGTAGTAACCCACGTAGACCTGCCCGAGGCCGGGCATGGCCGAGAGGATGCCCGCGAGCGCGGGCGACTTGCTGCGCGGGTCGCGATAGAGCGGCTCCGGCGTCCAGACCCGTGGCGGAGCATCCGCGGTCGCCGGTCCGGCTGTTTCCTGGCTGTCAAGGGTTCGGGGTCGATCCATTCATGCCTCCTGTGTCGCGGAACTGGCCGCGGGTTGGGGCTCGGGTTCAGGTTCGAAGAGCGACCGCCATAGAGTTCGCAAATGCGCTCCCACCGCTTCAAGACGCACCGCGCCCTCCTTGAGTTCGGTGCGCGCCCGTTCGTACGCGGGGCCGCCGGCGTCCGCCAGCGCGCGGCGGCCGGCGTCAACGGGCCCGGCGAGCCATCCGGGGAGATCGCGCGAGGACGCCACGACGGCGCGCACCGGGTTTGCGCGGGCGAGCTCGAGCGCCCGCTCGCGCGGAACGCCCCATGGCGCCGAGGGAGCGCCGAAGAGAAGCCACACGACCAGCGCGGCGCCATAGGCGGTCTCGAACGCAAACCGGGGCCGCACGACGAGCCGCAGCGCCAGGTCGCTCAGCGCCGCAAGCCGCCCCGCCCGCCCCCGCGAGGAGGTCGCCGCCACCACCCGCTGCACGAATTGCGGCCCGGGATCGATCTCCGCCATGAGTGGAAGCTCCCGCGCACCCATCGCCATCGCCGCGGCGAGGCTGCGGCAGTCCAAGCAGCGCCCAAGGTGCATCTCCACCAGCCCGGCGTCGATGGAATTCAGGCTCCCATCAATCAGCGACCCCAGCCGTTCCTCCGCCGCGCCGCAGGCCTGGCCGCTGGTACGGGCGAGGATCGACGGGGCGAGATCGATCTCGAGCGGGTCCGCCGCCAGGTCCAGCCCGCCCCCGAAGAATTCGGCCAGGATCCGGCATTCCGGGCAACCGGAGCGATGCTGCTCCATGGCGCTCGTCGTCGCGGGCGGCGTGAGGCCCTCGACGAAGTCATCCAGACGATCGGCGAATTCCCTGCAGTCCATGGCGTGCCCTCTAGGACAGCGTCCCGGCCCCCGGCGACCATCCCAGCGCCAGGACGGCCCGCGCCAGCTCGATGCGGGCGCGGTTCGAACGCGACTTCGCCGTTCCGAGGGGAATGTCGAGAAGCGATGCGATCTCATCGAAACCCAGACCCTGGATCTCCTTGAGCAGGATGATCTCCCGTGTCGGCTCGCTCAGACCCTGCATCGCGCGATGGACGAGCCGGCGGCGGTCGGCCGCCTCCGAGGCGGCCTCGGGCGTCGGGCCCGGGTGGGCAAATTCCGCAACGGCATCAACCGGCACCGACGCTCCCGCAGGTCTTGCCTTCAGGCGCCGTAGGTGATCGATGCAGACGTTCCGGCCGACGCGCAGCAGCCAGGGAAGAAAAGCGTCCGTGTCCCGGTAACCGTCCAGCCTGCGGTAGACCCGCACGAAGATCTCCTGGGCCACGTCGCGCGCCTCCTCGGCGTTTCGAACGTAATGCAGGGCGAGACCGTAGACGCGGGCCTGGAACCGGCGCACCAGCGCCTCCCAGGCCAAGGCATCCCCCGCCCGGCAGCGGGTTACGAGCTCCTCGACGTCCACCGTGTCGTCCCGCCTCCTGAAGGCGCCACCCCGGCGCCTTCCTGTCTCTCAAGCATGACGCAGGGGCCGGGGAAAAGTTCGCCCGGTTATCAACCTGGCCCGCGCCCCGGCTGGCGGAGAGCACGGCAGGCCGGTCCAGAATCGCGCGAATTTCCTATTTTCGCATCCCGCCCTGACGTCTCGTTGCTGAAATGACAAAGAAACAAGAAAGTTCTTGACGTATCCGGGAGAGTGGGTATATCCGCTTACTGTTAGAGATCTATCCTGATAAATCGAGATTCGGGAAACGCTCCGCATCGCGGAGGAGATGGGGGGCCGCGATGGACGCCCAGCGTGTCATGGCCCGCCGTGCGGTTCCGGTGAGATCAGCCGGTTTCATCGTCCTCGTGCTTCTGCCGGCGCTTCTCGGATCCTGCGCGGGGGGCGGATCCGGGGTCCTTCCGGGCGACACCGATAGCGAGCCCATCAGCGTGCCCGACGGCGCGTGGGGCGGGGATCAGATTATGGTTCAGACGCGCGACGACGGGGCCGTCCTCGAGTACGACTGCGCCCACGGCACGATCGACGGGCCGCTCCTGCTCGACCGGCAGGGGGTGTTTCACGCCGCGGGGGTGCACGTCCCGGAGGGCGCGGGACCGGGCCGCGAGGATGGCAAGCCCACGTCCCGCCCCGCCTCCTACACCGGCCGGGTCGAGGGGGACACGATAATCCTGACGGTCACTCTGACCGACACTGAAGAAGAGATCGGGACGTTCACCGTGGTCCGCGACCGCGTGGCGCGGATCACAAAGTGCCTTTAGCAGAACTGTGGATTAATACAACAACGCTGATTGACTGAGGAGGCCGCCGTGATGTCACGTTTCCGAACACCAGTCCTGATCGCCATCGTCGCACTCGGTGCCTTGCTCACGATGTCCCTGCAGCGCCCGGCCATGCGGGCCCAGGAGAACCCTCCCGCGCCGATCGTGGGCCAGGCGGTTCATTTCGCGATTTCCCCTCCGATCGCGGACCTCCCGCCCGACGACGAGGTCAAGCCGGCAACGCCTTCCGAGGACAAGGACATCAAGCAGCGTCCGATCAAGACGTTCCGGCCCGCCGGCGTCGACGCCGGCTCCGGGTCGCAGGACGGCGCCCTCTGGCCCCCACCCGGACCGCACGCTCCCGTGCAGATGGCCATCCCCTCCCCCTCCCTGAGCCTCGACGGGGCGAGCAGCCAGGACAACGCCAACCTGTTCGGCTCCCGCGTCCTGCCTCCCGACACCGTCGGCGACGTCGGCCCGAACCACTATGTCCAGATGGTCAACAGCTCGTACCGGATCTTCGACAAGACCGGGGCCCCCCTGACCCCGCCGCGCAAGCTCAGCAGCCTATTCACCGCCCTGGGCGCGGGGAACCCCTGCAGCACGCGTGACGACGGCGACCCCGTCGTCCTTTACGACACGCTGGCGGACCGCTGGCTCCTGAGCCAGTTCTGCACGGTGGCGAACCCGAACAACCACCAGCTGATCGCCATCTCCCAGACGGGTGATCCCACGGGCGCCTATTACCTGTATGACTTCATGATGCCGAACAACAAGTTCAACGATTATCCGAAATTCGGCGTCTGGTCCGACGCGTACTACATGACGGACAACCAGTTCAACCAGGCCGGCACGGCGTTCCTGGGCGGCGGTGCGTTCGCCTTCGACCGGGTCAAGATGCTGGCCGGGGACCCGACGGCCACCTACATCTATTTCGACCTGGCGCTCCTCGATCCCACCATCGGCGGCATGCTCCCCTCCGACATGGACGGCCTGACCCCGCCCCCGGCGGGGACCCCCGGCTACTTCGCCGAGTACCGGGCCGACGAGTTCGGCGACCCGGCGGATGCCCTTGCGGTGTACGAGTTCCACGCCGATTTCGGCAGTCCCCTCCTGTCCACCTTCACGCAGCGGCCGGAGAGCCCACTCACCGTCCCCGCCTTTGATCCCCGCAGTCCGACCGGAAGGAACGACATTGAGCAGCCCCCGCCGGCCACCTCGGGGATGTCGCTCGACTCGATCCAGGACCGCCTGCTGTTCCGCCTCGCCTATCGGAATTTCGGCGGGCAGGAGTCGCTCGTGGTCAACCAGACGGTGAACGTGGGGCCCAATCCAACGACCCAGGCCGGCCACCAGGCGGCCGTGCGCTACCACGAATTGCGCCGCTCGCTCCCGGGCGGAACCTTCCTGGTCAACGAGGCGGCCACCTTCGCGCCCGACAGTGACAACCGCTGGATGGGAAGCGCGGCCCAGGACAACCAGGGGAACATCGCGGTCGGCTTCTCGGTCTCCAGCACCACGGTGTTCCCGTCCGTGCGCTACGCGGGCCGCCTTGCGACCGATCCGCCAAATGGGCTGTTCCAGGGAGAGGCAAGCCTCGTGGCCGGAAGCGGCGTCCAGACGCACACCTCGGGACGCTGGGGGGACTACAGCGCAATGTCGGTCGACCCGTCGGACGACTGCACCTTCTGGTACACGCAGGAGTATTACACCGCGGCCAGCCAGGTTTCGAGTGCCGCCGGGTGGTTGACCCGCATCGGCAGCTTCAAGTTCCCGGTCTGCACCGCGGCGGCGCAGGGGACGATCGCGGGCTCGATCACGAACTGCACCACCGGTTCTCCGGTGCCGGGCGCGGTCGTGCTGGCCACCGGGGGATACCTCCGCACCAGTTCCGCGACGGGGGACTATTCGATGACCGTCGTTCCCGGGACCTATGACCTGACGGCCTCCAAGCCGGGCTACATGTCGGCCGGCGCTTCGGGACTGGTCGTGTCGAACGGTGCCACGACGACGACATCCCTCTGCCTGCTGCCGATCCCAATCCTCGGCGCGGCGGGCTCGACCGGCCCCTCGGCCGAAAGCTGCAGTCCCGCCACGGGCGGTCTCGACCCCGGCGAGACGGTCACGGTCAGTCTCGCCGTGCGGAACACCGGGGCGGGCGACACCACGAACCTCGTGGGCACCCTGCTGTCGGGCGGCGGCGTCACCTCGCCGGGCGGCCCCGCGACCTACGGCGTCGTGCTCGCGGGCGGTCCCCCGGTCGCCAGGTCGTTCACCTTCACCGTGGACTCCGCCCTCGCCTGCGGCGCCACGCTGACCGCAACGCTCAGCCTGCAGGACGGCGCGAGCAACCTCGGGACGGTGAGCTACGCCTTCACCCTGGGCTCCCTCAGCAACGGCACCTTCACCGCAACCTACAGCACCGGTGACATCGCCGTGCCGATCCCCGACGTGAACAGCGTCGACATCCCGATAACCGTTCCCGACGGCGGATCGATCAGCGACGTCAATGTCCGGGTGCGCCTTGATCACACCTTCGACGGCGACCTGGTCCTGTCGCTCATCAACCCGGACGGGACGGTCGTGCCCCTCGCGACAAACCGCGGCGGCGCCGGCGACAATTACGGGAGCGGCCCGCTCGACTGCTCCGGTGTTCACACGGTATTCGACGACGGCGCCTCCGCGGCGATCTCGGGCGGTATCGCGCCCTTCACCGGCTCGTTCCGCCCCGAGCAGCCGCTCTCGGCGCTCAACGGCAAGTCCTCCGCCGGCGTCTGGAAGCTGAGGGTCGCCGACACGGCAAGCCTCGACGTCGGGACGGTGGGCTGCGTCCAGCTGGAGGTCGCGCGGCGGCTGCCTATCTGCTGCCCGTTCGGGACCGGCGCGGCGGCGGTCGAGGCGGCGCCCGGCGCAACGATCGGCGCAGAGAGCTGCAGCCCGGCCAACGGCGCGGTCGATCCCAGGGAGACGGTGACGGTGAACCTCCCGCTACGAAACGTCGGCACCACCCCCACATCCAACCTGGTCGCGACGTTGTTGACCGGCGGCGGCGTGCTCTCTCCGAGCGGCCCGCAGTCCTACGGCTCCCTGAGCCCCATCGGGCCGGCGGTGTCGCGGCCGTTCAGCTTCCTCTCGGGAGGGACCTGCGGGGGGTTGATCACCGCCACCCTCCATCTCCAGGATGGCGCCACTGACCTGGGAAACGTGACCTACACGTTCGGCTCGGGAGGCCTGATCGCCTCGTTCAGTGAGAACTTCGAAGGCGTCACCGCGCCGGCCCTGCCCGCGGGATGGACGGCCACCGTGACCGGCACGACACCTCCGCCGGCGTGGGCCACCACGACCAGCGCCGGGTTCTTCGTCTCGCCGCCGAACGGCGCCGCAACAGGGAGCACCGCCTCGGTCGCCGAAAGCCGTCTCGACTCCCCCGCTATCGCCGTGCCCTCGGGACTGAGCGGCCAGGTGAGCTTCCAGAACAACTACAGCATGGAGACGGGGTTCGACGGCGGGGTCCTGGAGATCAGCATCTCGGGCGGCCCCTTCGCCGACATCATCGCGGCGGGCGGGAGCTTCGTCTCGGGCGGCTACAACCAGACGATCAGCGCCACGTTCAGCAGCGGCATCGCCGGGCGGATGGCCTGGTCCGGCACCGGAACGGCCGGCTCGACCGGCTTCATCACGACGCGGGTCAACCTGCCGGCCGCCGCGCTCGGCCAGAACATCGTCCTGCGCTGGCGCGCGGCGTTCGACAGCAGCGTCTCGCCGGCGGGAGCCGGGTGGAGGATCGACGACGTCTCGCTGTCGGTCTTCACCTGCTGCGGCGCCACGGTCCTGGCCGCACCTCCAGCCACGGTCACTTCCGAGAGCTGCGGCCCGGCCAACGGGGTCGTGGATCCGGACGAGACGGTAATCGTCTCGTTCCCTCTCCGGAACGTCGGCACGACACTGACCACGAACCTGGTGGCGACCCTCCTTCCGGGGGGCGGCGTCAACACGCCGGGCGGGCCGCAGGCCTACGGCGCGCTCGTGCCGGGGGGCGCGGCGGTGACCCGGAGCTTCACCTTCGTTCCCACCGGCGCCTGCGGCGGGACGATCACGGCGTTGCTGCACCTGCAGGACGGGGCCGACGACCTGGGCACGGCCAGTTTCGTCCTGACCCTGGGGACGACGGCCAGCATCACGACGTCGTTCTCGAACACGGGCGCCATCACGATCCCGTCGGTGGGCGCATCCACCCCCTACCCCTCCGGCATCACCGTCTCGGGAGTGACCGGGACCGTGACCAAGGTGACGGTCAAGCTCACCGGCTACTCGCACACCTTCCCCGACGACGTCGACCTCCTGCTCGTCGGCCCGGCGGGGGACAAGTTCATCATCATGTCGGACGTCGGGGGGAGCCCGGACGCGATCAACCTGACGCTGACGCTCGACGATGCCGGCGCCACGATCCTGCCGGACTCCGGGCCGCTGGCCTCGGGCACCTTCCGGCCGACGAACATCGGCACGGGCGACACCTTCGCCCTCCCCGCCCCCGCGGGCCCCTACCTCTCCCCCGCCACCGCCGGGACGGCGACCTTCGCCTCGGTCTTCAACGGCAAGGACCCCAACGGCACCTGGAACCTCTACGTCGTCGACGACGTGGGAGGCGATTCGGGGAGCATCAGCGGCGGCTGGACGGTCACAATAACCGCGACGAGCCCGGTCTGCTGCAGCCAGCCCTGCTCGCTCACCTGCCCGGCGGACGTCAGCTCTCCGAACGATCCAGGCACATGCGGAACGGTCGTGAGCTACCCGCCTCCATCCGTAAGCGGCACGTGCGGCACGCTCGCCACCGCTCCTCCCTCCGGCTCGTCCTTCCCGGTGGGCGCCACCACGGTCACCGCGACCGCGACCACCTCGGGGGGCTCGACCACGACGTGCGGCTTCACCGTGACGGTCCAGAACACCAACCCGTGCGACGACGGGAGCGCCTGCACAACCGAAGACGCGTGCCAGGGGGCCACCTGCGTCGGCGGGCCGCCTCCGAACTGTGACGACAACAACGCGTGCACCGTGGATTCCTGCCAGCCGGCAACCGGGTGCGTCCACTCCGGCACGGCCCAGGACGGGCACCTGACGATGGCGTCCAATTTCAACGGGACTCCCATCCCCGCGGGCCGGTGGATCTGGTTCAACAGCAATTTCAAGCCGGACAAGACGCCGGACACCCTGACAACGCTGACACTCACGAACTCCAGGGTCACCTTCACGTCGGGCGGGGTTTCGTACAACCTCGCCGTCCCGAACGCGCGGATCACGCTCGACCCGAGCGCGACCTGCTCCTCGACCAGCTTCAATGCGGCCATGAACCGCTGGGAGACCGTCGTGCCGCTCGACGGGAAGGATGACGAGACCTTCCTCTCCGGCCTGGGTTTCCCCGTTCCCGTGAACTTCCCAGGCGGCATCAAGCCGGTGACGTGGGAAGGGGACGTCCAGAGCAGCGAGCCGAGTTTCAAGTTCAAATGGAAGTGGAGCGCCGCCGTCTACACCACGAGCCTGTCGGACTACAACTCTCTCGGGGTGAAGCCGACACACAAGGAGACCTGCCTGTACGACAACTCGGACCACGGCGGCACTCCCGAGAACAAGAAGCCCTTCGTGGTCGGGGGGGCACGCGGCGGGGGCGGGTCGAACTACACGGGCGGATGGAGCGGCTCCCAGAGCCTGCGCCTCTTCTGCGAAGCCTCGCACCCCATGATGATCGGGGCGGTGACCGGTCTCCAGTTCCTGGATCCCGATCACCTCCAGTGGAACGCGACGGAGAACGCCACCTTCTACGACATCCTGCGGGGCGACATCGAGGGTCTGACCGCGACCGGCTCGATAGGGGGCGCATTCTGCGAGCAGGACGACCTCCCGGTCACCGAGAACGTCGACGCGGCCGTTCCGGAAACGGGCAAGGCGTTCTTCTACCTGATCCGCGGAGACGCCCGGGCACCGATGCCCGGCAGCTACGTCGATCCCGACGGGCCCGAAGGGGGCGGCGCGCCCGATTCCGAGGCGGGCACCCAGGGAGGGGTGGATTGCACGCACCTCCCATGAGCGGGTCAGCGGGCGCCGGCCTTCCCTAGGGCACCCCCGGCGGCACCCTCCAGACGCCACGGGGCGGGACGAAAGTCCCGCCCCGTTTTTCTTCGGCCCGGGAGCGCGCGACCCGCAGTACAATACGCGGCCTTCTGGCCGGCGGGGCTGCCACCGGCCACGTGGCCGTCAATCGAAGGCGACGGTTCTCATAGAACGGAAGTCATCCAAGGAGGGGCCCGCATGGGCATCGGTATGGTTCTGCCGGTTGTTCTCGGCATCAGCATCCTGTCCCTGGTCGTGGCGGGGTTTCTCGCCCGGCACGTTCTTGCCAAAGACACCGGCAAGCCCGAGATGAGGGCCATCTCGGACGCCATCCGCGAGGGCGCCGAGGCCTTCCTGTCGCGCCAGTACCGGACCATCGCCCTCCTGGCGGTCGTCGCCGCGGCCCTGATCTTCGGCTTCTATTACGTCAACCGCGCCGTGCCGAACATCGCCGAGATGGGCGCCGGGACGGCATGGAAGATCACGCTCTCCTTCGTCACGGGAGCCCTCTGCTCGGCCATCGCCGGGTACGTGGGAATGTTCGTCTCGATCCGCGCCAACATCCGCACGGCTGCGGCCGCCACACGCAGCCTGAACCAGGCGCTGCAGATCGCGATGCGCGGCGGGGCCGTCAGCGGCCTGACCGTCGTCTCCATGAGCCTTCTCGGCGTCGGGGGGCTGTTCCTCCTCTTCGGCGGGATGGAGGACTACCAGCACGTACCCCTCCAGGTCGTGGGCTTCGGGTTCGGTGCGTCCTTCGTGGCGCTGTTCGCGCAGCTCGGCGGCGGCATCTACACCAAGGCGGCCGACGTCGGGGCCGATCTCGTGGGGAAGGTCGAGGCCGGCATCCCCGAGGACGACCCGCGCAACCCCGCGGTCATCGCCGACCTGGTGGGGGACAACGTCGGAGACTGCGCGGGCCGCGGCGCCGATCTCTTCGAATCGACCGCGGCGGAAAACGTCGGGGCGATGATCCTCGGGATCGCGCTCTATCCCGTCTTCGGGATGGGAGGCATCCTCTTCCCGCTGCTGGCCCGCGCCTTCGGGCTCATTGCCACCATGGTGGGGGTGTTCACCGTCCGTTGCGGCGAAGACGAAGACCCGATGAAAGGGCTCAACCGGGGCTATCTGGTCACGACCATCCTCGCGATGCTCGGGTTCGCCGTCGCCGTCTACGCGCTGCTCAAGCCCGTGGCCGGCGCCACGACACCGGTCCACCAGGGATACCTGCTGGCTGCGGGAGTCATCGGGATCCTGACGGCCTACGCGTTCGTCTGGATCACCCAGTACTACACCGAGTACAAGTACAGGCCGGTGAGGTCAATCGCCGAGGCCTCCCGGACGGGGCCCGCCACCAACATCATCAGCGGTCTCGCGGTCGCGTTCGAGTGCACGGCGCTCCCGGTCCTGGTGATCTCGGCGGCCCTGATGGGCTCCTACTGGTGCGGCGGGATGGCGCTGGGCGGCATTCCCGGGGCCGGCCTTTACGGCACGGCCATCGCCACCATGGGGATGCTCGCTCCCTGCGCCTACATCCTGGCGATGGACACCTTCGGCCCCATCACCGATAACGCGGGCGGGATCATCGAGATGTCGGGCCAGCCGCAAGCTATCCGCCGCAAGACCGACCGGCTCGATGCGGTCGGCAACACCACCAAGGCCCTCACGAAGGGCTACGCCATCGGCTCGGCGGCCCTGGCCGCGTTCCTCCTGTTCAGCGCCTACCTCGACGAGGTCACGAAGATCACCAAGGTCCACATGTCGGTCGACCTGACCCGGGTGCCGGTGTTCGTTGGGGGCCTCCTGGGCGCGACCCTCGTCTTCGTGTTCAGCGCCCTGGCCATCAAGGCCGTCGGACAGGCGGCCCAGGTCGTCATCGCCGAGGTCCGCCGGCAGTTCAAGGAGAACCCCGGCATCATGAAGGGGACCTCGAAGCCGGACTACGCGCGCTGTGTCGACATCGTCACGGCGGCCGCGCTCCGCCAGATGATCGCCCCGGGGCTCCTCGCCGTTCTCACCCCCGTCGCCGTCGGCTTCGGCTTCAAGTACCTCTCCCCCTGGGGCCAGGTCGGCGCCGAATCGGTCGCGGCCCTCCTGATGGTCGGCACGATTACCGGCATCCTGATGGCCACCGTGATGAACAACGGCGGCGGCGCCTGGGACAATGCCAAGAAGTACATCGAGTCGGGAAACTTCATGGTCGACGGGCAGGTCGTCGGCAAGAAGTCCGACCCGCACAAGGCGGCCGTCGTGGGGGACACGGTCGGCGACCCGCTCAAGGACACCGCCGGACCGTCGCTGCACGTTCTCATCAAGCTTCTCTCAACGATCACCCTGGTGCTGGCGCCGCTGTTCATCCTCTAGATCGGCCGCACGGGGCGGTGCGCGGGGGGCGGCGCGCAGCGAGGCGAGGGGAGGCGTCGCGTAGCGACGCCGGACCCGTGCCCGGCGAGGGCAGGCGCGGCGCCGCGGCCCACGGGGTCAGATCTTGTTGAGGCCGTTGAGCGCCGCGACCTTGTAGGCATCGGTCAGGGTCGGGTAGTTGAAGACGGCGTCGCGGAAATACTCCATCGTGCCCCCCAGGGCCATCACCGCCTGGCCGACGTGGATGATCTCGGTGGCGTTCTCGCCGATGCCGTGGACCCCGAGGACGCGCAAAGTCGAGGGGTCGAACAGGATCTTCAGAAGACCGATCTCGTCCCCCAGGATCTGCCCCCGGGCAAGCTCCTCGTAACGGGCGAGGCCGAACTCGTAGGGCACCCGCGCGGCCGTCAGCTCCTGCTCGGTCTTCCCCACCATCGAGATCTCCGGGACGGTGTAGATGCCGTAGGTGTGGAACTCTGGCGCGCTCTTGCCCGGAACGCCGAACATGTGGCTCGCGGCCAGGCGGCCCTGCTCCATGGAGGAAGCGGCGAGCGACGGGAAGCCGACGACGTCACCGGCCGCGTAGATGTGCGGCACCTTCGTCCGGAAGTTCCCGTCGACTGCAATCCGCCCTTTCTCGTCGGCGGCAAGCCCCGCCGCCTCCAGCCGGACGAGGTCGGTGTTCGGCTGGCGGCCGACGGCGTACAGAAGCCCTTCGCCATGCACCGTCTTGCCGCTGTCGAGACAGGCCACGACACGGCCGCGCTCATCGCGCGTAACGGAGACAACCTTCTCCCCCAGCCGAAACGTCGCGCCGCGGCTCCGCATCTGGTAGCAGAGCGCATCGACGATTTCCCGGTCGACGAATTCGAGAAGTGCCGGACGCAGATCGATGATCGTGATGCGCACGTCGAGCGCCCCCAGCATCGAGGCGTACTCCAGGCCGACCACCCCTCCGCCTACCACGATCAGGTCCCGGGGGATGGAGGGAACGTCGAGCAGCTGATCCGAGTCGAACACGGTGCGCCCGTCGACCTCGATCTGCGGGCTGTGGGCGGGGCGCGTCCCGCAGGAGACCAGGATGAAATCGCCCTTCAGGGTCTCCCGCCCGCCTGGGCCCTCGACCTCGACGACGTGCGGCTCGAGGAACCGGGCCGTGCCGTAGATGAGGACGATGTTGTTCCGCCGGAACTGCCGGTGCACGACGTCGGTCTCGCGCTCCAGGACCGCGTGGACCCGGAAGATTAGGTCCGGGACCGAGATCGTCTCCTTCAGCGTGTAGTCCCGGCCGTAGAAGGTCCGCTGGCGGAAACCGGTCAGGTACAGAATCGCCTCGCGCAGGGTCTTGCTGGGGATGGTGCCTGTGTGGACCGAGACGCCGCCGATCATCGACTTGCGGTCGACGACCGCCACCCGCTTCCCGAGCTTGGCCGCGGCGATGGCTGCCTTCTGGCCCGCCGGGCCGCTGCCGATGACGACGAGGTCGTAGGTGGAAGGATCCATGCGCGCTCTCCCGGTCACGAGATGTTATAGGAGCGCCGCCGCGGGGGCAACGGAGCCCTCGTGGCTGCGGCCCGGTTCCTCCTCGGCCCGCGATTGATCGGGCGTTTCCGAGCGGCTAGACTGAGCGGCCATGAAAGTGGTCCTGTTCGACATCGACGGAACGCTCCTGACGACGGGGGGCGGGGCGCGCGACGCTTTCACCCGCGCCCTCTCCGAGGCTGCCGGGCAATCCATCGACACGCGCGGCTACTCCTTCAGCGGCCGCACCGATCCGCAGATCGCCCGCGACATCCTCGCGGGAAACGGGGTCGAGGGAATGAATCTGGAGGCCGCGATCCCGATCGCGATCCGCCTCTACCTCCGCTACTTCGCCGAGTCGGCGCCGCGGCTGGCGCAGGCCCGCCTCCTCCCCGGCGTGCGTGAGGTGCTCGACGGCCTGGGGAAACAGGCGGGCGTGCGGGTCGGCCTGCTCACCGGAAACGTCGTCGAGGGGGCCCGGATCAAGCTCGAGTTCTTCGACCTGACACGGCATTTCGACTTCTCGATAAGCGCCTTCGGGAGCGACGACGCCGACCGGTACCGCCTGCCCGCGCTGGCGGTCGAGCGGGCGCGGCGCGTCATCGGCGACGGCGTGTCGGGCCGCCACCTGGTCCTCGTGGGGGACAGCGAGCATGACGTTCTGTGCGGGCGATCGGTCGGGGCGCGCTCGGTCGCCGTGTGCACGGGGTGGACCGCCCCCGAGACGCTGCGCGCCCTGGGTCCCGACGCCTTGCTCGAGGATCTCGGGGACACCGAGCGGTCGATCGCCGCGATCCTGGACGACACCCCACCCCGCCCATGACGGGCCACGGCCAGATAAACGCCGAGCACAAGACGATCGACCTGTCGCTGCGGCACACCTGGACGATTGCCCGCGGCTCGAGCACGAAAAAGACGAACGTCCTCGTGCGGCTGTCGCACGGCGGCCTCGTCGGCCTTGGCGAGGCGGCGCCGAACGCCCGGTACGCCGAGGACTGGCGGACGGTCGGCGCGGCCCTCGACAGGCTGGCGCCGCACCTCCACGACGACCCGGATCGGTGGGAATCCGATCTCGATCGGCTCGAGGAAATCCTTCCCGCGAACCGCGCCGCCAAGGCCGCCCTCGACATCGCGATCCACGACCTGATGGCCCGGCGCGCGGGGGTCCCCCTCTGCGCGATGCTCGGCGCCGACCCGGAGAAGGCGCCGCGGACATCGTTCTCCATCGGCATGGACGACCTTGCGGTCATGCAGTCCAAGGTCCGCGAGGCCTCGGAATTCCCGATACTGAAGGTCAAGGTCGGCGCGGAGAACGCGCGGGAAACCCTGGAAGGAATCCGCGCGGTGACCGACCGGCCGCTCTACGTCGATGCCAACGAGGGATTCCCGGAGCGCCGGCGGGCGGTGGAACTGGCCCGCTGGATGACCTCGATCGGTGTCGTGCTCCTGGAACAACCGTTCCCCGCCGCCGACCTCGAATCCACCAGGCACCTGCGCGACAGCGTCGACCTGCCGATCCTGGCGGACGAGGCGGTCGTGACGGTGGAGGATCTCCCGGGCGCCGCGGAGGCCTTCGACGGCGTCAACGTGAAGCTCCAGAAATCGGGGGGCCTGCGGCCCGCCCGCCGCCTGATCGACGCGGCGCGGGCGCGCGGCATGTCGGTGATGATCGGCTGCATGATCGAGACCTCGATCGGCATCACGGCGGCCGCGCATCTCTCCCCCTTCGCGGACTACGCCGATCTCGACGGCAACTTGTTGATCGCGAACGACCCGTTCACGGGGGTCACCGTCTCGGACGGACGGCTGATCCTCCCCGGCCTCCCCGGTCTCGGCGTCAGCGGCGCCTGGTGAGGTGGTATCCTGAGTCCCTTCATCATGGAGGCGGCTTTCATCCCATGAGCCCGCGGGAAGTCCCGACGACCGCCTTTACCGACCAGCGCCCCGGGACCTCGGGCCTGCGCAAAAAGACCCGGGTCTTCATGCAGCCCGGCTACCTCGAGAATTTCGTGCAGTCGGTCTTCAACGTCGCGAGGGGGGACGCGGCCGGCGCCGGACCCGCGAGGACCCCTCCGGGCGATGCGTTCCGGGCCGCGACGCTCGTCGTCGGCGGAGACGGCCGGTACCACAACCGCGAGGCCACCGCGATCATCCTGAAGCTCGCGGTCGCGAACGGCTTCGGCCGCATCCTCGTCGGCAAGGGGGGCATCCTCTCGACACCGGCCATGTCGGCGGTCATCCGCCGCCGCGGCGCTCTCGGGGGGCTGGTTCTCACGGCCAGCCATAACCCGGGCGGGCCCGACGCCGATTTCGGGATCAAGTACAACGTGAAAAACGGCGGACCTGCTCCCGAGAGCGTGACGGAGGGGATCTACCGTGAGAGCCGCGGTCTCCGCTCCTACCTGACGATCGACCGGGCCGAGGTCGATCTGGACCGCGAAGGCCCGACCCGGATCGGCGCGACCGAGATCCTGGTCATCGATCCGCTGGCCGACTACACGACGCTCATGGAGGAGCTGTTCGACTTCAGGGCGCTGCGCGGCCTCTTCACGGGCGGGTTCCACCTGGCGTTCGACGCCATGCACGGCGTGACCGGACCCTACGCCCGGCGTATCTTCGAGGAGATTCTCGGCGCTCCCGAGGGGACCGTCATCCACGGGGTCCCGCTCGAGGACTTCGGCGGACACCATCCCGATCCGAACCTGACGCACGCCGCCGATCTGGTCCTCCTCATGGCGGCCCCGGGGGCGCCGGGCCTTGGCGCCGCCTGCGACGGGGACGGCGACCGCAACTTGATCCTCGGGCCCGGTTTCTTCGTGACCCCGGGGGACTCGCTGGCGGTGATCGCCGAGCAGGCCGCGTGCATCCCCGGCTACTCGAAGGGGCTCAGGGGTGTCGCCCGCTCGATGCCGACCAGCACCGCGGTTGACCGGGTCGCCGCGGCCCTGAAGATTCCCTGCTACGAGACGCCGACGGGATGGAAGTTCTTCGGCAACCTGATGGACGCCGGGCTCTGCACCCTCTGCGGCGAGGAGAGCTTCGGCACGGGGTCGGACCACCTGCGCGAGAAGGACGGGCTCTGGGCGGTCCTCTGCTGGCTCTCGATCCTGGTGTCGCGCGGCGAGGGTGTCGAGCAGGTCGTGCGCGGGCACTGGCGGCGCTTCGGCCGCTCCTACTACCAGCGTCACGATTACGAGGGGCTCGACCCGGCGGCGGCGGATTCCATGATCGCGGCGGTGCGCGGCCGGCTCCCGTCGCTTCAGGGGACCTCATTGAACGGGATGGCGGTGCTCCACGCCGAAGATTTCTCCTACACCGACCCGGTGGACGGCGCCACGAGCGGCCGACAGGGCATCCGGGTCCTCCTCGAGGGCGGGTCGCGCCTCGTGGGCCGGCTGTCCGGCACCGGGACGGAAGGGGCCATCTTCAGGCTCTACCTCGAGGGATACCGCAGGGAGCCGGACGCGGCGGTGGCCGGGGCCGTCCTCGCGCCCCTCGAGGCTGCGGCCGAGGACCTGTTCGGGATGCGCCGGAGACTCGGCCGCGATCGGGCGACCCTCGTCACCTAGGAGCCACCCCGGGTCCTCGCGCCGGCCTGATGGGACCGGGGTAAGATAGCGGCATGAGGCACATCGGCGTCCCGCATCTTCGTTACATCCTTGCCCCGGCCCTGGCGGCCGTCGCGGCGCTTTCCGCGCCCCCGCCATCCGCGGTCGAGCGGGATGTCTACCGCGAGATCCGCGGGCGCTACGAAGGGCTCGTCCTCCCCTTGAAAATCGATCTCAAGTCCGCGGTGACCGCGACACCACCCAACACGGTGTCTCTCGAAGGGATCGGGTACGCGCGGGAGAGCGCCCCCATCCTGTTCGGACGTCTCGAGAAGGTCTATGTGCAAAGGGTCATCAACGACGGCAAGACCCACCTCGAGCTGACGATCTACCGCAGCAAGGACGAGGCGGACCGCCTGCGGGCCAGCGACATACCCCAGCCGATGCTCAACAACCCGATGGCGGGGAGGACACTGGCGGGGTTCGCGCGGCAGGACAGCACCAGCGTCCTGCTCGAGGTGACCGCCGGCAGGAAGGAACCCGCGCGGCAGATGGAGGAAATCGAGACGCTGCTCAAGAAGATTTTCTACATCGGCTCGGAGCCGTCCGTCGAGGAGCTCGAGCAGTTCATCCGCGCTCACCACGGCATGGGGATGAGCCGGCTGCGCGCGCTCACCGGCCTTCCTTCCGAACGGATCCGCGCGATTCTCGAGGAGTGAGCCCCGCCGCATCCTGGCGGGCGGCTCAGTCGAAGCGGACCCGCACGAAGTGCCGCTTGCCGACCTTGATCAGGTACGAGGCCGGCGACCCGGCCGGGACTTCCTTCGCGGGGTCGGAGAGGCGCTCGCCGTCGAGCGAAACGCCTCCCTGCTCGATCAGACGCCGCGCTTCACCATTCGACTTCGCGAGACCGAGCGTCACGAGGAGCTTGGGGACCCAGATGGGTCCTGGAGACGCCGGCAGGCGGACCTCCCTCACCTCCTCCGGGGTTTCCTTGCGCGCGAACACCTTCTCGAATTCGGCGGCCGCCGCCGCCGCCTCCTCCTCCCCGTGGTAGTCGGCGGCAATACGGCGCGCCAGATCGGACTTCACCGACTTGGGGTGGACCTCCCCGGCGTCCACGCGGCGACGCAGTTCGGCTATCTGGGCCAACGTCCGGTCGGTGCAGAGCTCCCAGTAGCGCCACATCAGAGCGTCGCTGATCGACATCAGCTTCCCGTAGATCTCGCGCGCCGGCTCGTTGATCCCGACGTAATTGCCGAGCGACTTGCTCATCTTCTCGACCCCGTCCAACCCCTCGAGAAGCGGTATCGTCAGGACCACCTGGGGCTCGAGCCCGTACTCGCGCATCAGCTCGCGGCCGACCAGCAGGTTGAACTTCTGGTCGGTGCCCCCCATCTCGACGTCCGCCTCGAGCGCCACCGAGTCGTACCCCTGGGCGAGGGGGTAGAGCAGCTCGTGCATGCCGATCGGCTGGTTCCCCTTGAAGCGCCGGGCGAAGTCGTCGCGCTCCAACAGCCGCGCCACCGTGTATTTTGACGCCAGGCTCACGAGCCCTGCTGCTCCCAGCCGTCCGAGCCACCGGCTGTTGAAATCCACCACGGTCTTTTTCGGATGGAGGATCTTGAAGACCTGCTTCTTGTAGGTGAGGGCGTTCTCCCGGATCTGGGCGCGCGTCAGGACGGGGCGGGTCTTCGACTGGCCGCTCGGGTCGCCGATCATCCCGGTGAAGTCCCCGATGACAAAGACGACCCTGTGGCCTTGATCCTGGAAGTGTTTCATCTTGCGGATGACGACGGTGTGGCCCAGGTGGAGGTCGGGTGCGGAAGGATCGAAGCCGACCTTGACCGTGAGCGGCTTCCCGGTGGCCCGCGAGCGCTCGAGCTTCCGGAGAAGCTCCTCCGCGCGGATGATCTCGACGGCCCCCTTGCGCAAGTATTCGAGCTGCTCATCCGCCGGCCCGAACGCCGTCGCCTTCCCCCGTTTCAGCATCCTCTCCCCCGCGTGCAACCGCACGAGCGCACGATCCTACGCGGCGGCAGTGCCCGAAGTCCATCCCCGGGCCGCCGCCCTGCGCCCTTGGGTGCCAGTGGACCCCCCGCCACAAGGAAGCGCCGTGCCATGCAGCCGCGGGGCCGTCTGAGACGGAGCGCCGGGGCCCCTCCGCGCGGTCTTTCGCGCGGAGGGCGGCGCGCAGCGAAGCGAGGGGAGGCGTCGCGAAGCGACACCGGACCCGTGCCCGGCGGCTGCAGGGCACGGCGCGGCGCCCACTCTCAGAGCAGGCCGCGCTCCTTCAGGCTGACGTAGCCGCGCCGGCTGACGATCAGGTGGTCGTAGAGGTTGATGCCGACAAGCTCGCCGGCGCGCGCCATGGTGCGCGTGAACTCGACGTCGTCGCGGCTGGGGTCGAGGCTGCCTGACGGATGGTTGTGCACCAGGATGAATGCCAGGGCCGAGTTGACGATGGCCGGCTGGAGCACCTCGCGCGGGTGGGTCCGGGTCGTGTTGAGGCTGCCGATCGACACAGTCTCACGGAGGATCAGCCGGTTCTGGGCATCGAGGTAAAGCGCCACGAGGTGCTCCTTGCGGGCCGTCTTGAGGTCGCGGACGAGCGTGTAGGCGTCGGCCGGGCTGCTCACCCGCGGCTCCTCGGGAGGCGGGGCCATGAGCCGCCGCCCCAGCTCGAACGCGGCGAGCATCTGGCTCGCCTTGACCCGCCCCACCCCGAGGTTGCTGGACCACTCCTTGAGGGTGAGCCCCGCGAGCCCGGCGGCCCCGTACTTGTCCATCAGGTCCTCGGCCACCTTGAGGACATTTCGCCCCCGCGTGCCGCTTCCCAGGAGCACCGCCAGAAGCTCCACGTGCCCCATGCCGCGCACGCCGAAGCGCAGAAGCTTGTCCCGCGGCCGCAGGACCGTTGGCGGAAGCTCGCTCATCGGCCCGGCGCGCGCCGCGGGCTCCGCGAGCAGCGGGGGAAATTCGGGATAGGTCGAGGCGCTCACGCTTCCTCCGGACCGGGACACGCTTGTCGCGGTCAGCAAAGGACGTGCCCGCGCTTTCAAAGGCGGGGGACGGGAGGATCGGGCGCCCGGTCGTCCGCCCGTGAACGGAGGGCGTACGCCTCAGGGCTCTTTCGGGTCGCCCGTTCCGAGGACCCGGCGTCCGGATACCGTGAGGCGCCCTGAAAGGAAAAGGGCTATCGCGCGGCTGTAGATCCGGTGCTCGGCCTCGAGAATCCGGGCCGTGAGGCTCTCGGGGGTGTCATCGTCCAGGACCGGGACCGCCACCTGCATCACGATCGGGCCCGAGTCCACCCCTTCGTCCACGAAATGCACGGTGCAGCCGCTCAGCTTGACGCCGCGCTCGAGCGCCGCCCGCTGCACGTCGGTGCCGGGGAAGGAGGGGAGGAGCGCGGGATGGATGTTGAGGACCCGCCCGGTGAAGCGGCGCACGAACCAGGGGGACAGCAGGCGCATGTAGCCCGCCAGGCAGATGAGATCAACCCGACGCGCCTCGAGCTCCGCGGCCATGCGGCGATCGTGCGCTTCGCGCGTGTCGCTTTGGCGGTGATCGATGACCAGCGTTTCTACACCGCGGGCCCGGGCCGCCGCCAGCCCGGGGGCTTTGGGCTCGTTGCTGATGACGAGGGCAAGGACGGCGTCAAGCTCGCCGCGCTCGATGTGATCAAGGATCGCCACGAGATTCGAGCCGCGGCCCGAGATCAGGACACCAATCCTGCCCGGGCCGGCGGCGGGTTTCACGGGCGTCACTCCCCTAAGAGATCAGGCCGCTGAAGTAGAAAAACCCTGCGGCGACAAGATCGGCAAGGGCCATGAGGGCGAAGTAGATGGCCGCCCTCTGGAAGCGCTTCCGAACGATCTGCGCCGCCGTCATGGCCATGAGAACGACACCGCTGAGGACGAAAAGCCCGCACATGACCTTGAGAAAAACGGTGAAGGTCGGCATCAGGCGCCGGCCGCGTCCCGCGCGTAGATCACCTTGCGGCTTCCGCGCACGATCTCCCCGATGCGGTAGTGGGTCTCCCCCGCCGCCTCGAGGTGGTGGACGAGCTCCGCCTCGCGATGCCCCGGCACGACCAGCACCATGCCGATCCCCATGTTGAAGGTGCGCAGCATCTCCTCCTCGCGGATCCTGCCCTCGCGCTGCAGGTATCGGAAGATCGGCAGGATTGGCCACGACCCCAGATCGATCCGCGCCCCCAGGCCCTTGGGGAGGATGCGCGGGATGTTGTCGGTAAACCCGCCGCCCGTGATGTGCGCCATGCCGTAGAGGGTCCCCTGCGGGACGAGCGCCCGCAGCGCCGGCAGGTAGGAGCGATGCACCTGGAGGAGCTCCTCGGCCACGGTCCTGCCCAGCTCGGCGATCCGCGTCTGCGGGTGATACCCTTTCTTCTCGAACAGGATCTTGCGCGCCAGCGAGTAGCCGTTCGTGTGCAGCCCCGAAGACGGGAGGCCGTAGATCAGGTCCCCCTCGGCCATCCGCGATCCGTCGATGACATGCGCCTTCTCCACGACCCCCACGATGAACCCGGCCAGGTCGTAGTCCCCCGTCGCGTAGAGGTCGGGCATCTCCGCGGTCTCCCCGCCGATCAGGGCGCACCCCGCCTCGCGGCAGGCCTGCGCGAGGCCGGTGGCCACGTCGACGAGCACCTCGGATTTCAGCCGGCCCGTCGCGAAATAGTCGAGGAAGAAGAGCGGGATCGCCCCCTGCACGAGGATGTCGTTGACGCAGTGGTTCACGAGGTCCTGGCCGATCGTCGTGTGGTTGCGGCAGCGGATGGCCACCATGAGCTTCGTGCCGACGCCGTCCGTGCTGCTGACGAGGACCGGGTCCTTGTAGTCGCCGCCCGCCGCCAGGTGGTACAGGCCGCCGAACGATCCGATGTCGGTCAGGACTCCGGGCCGGAACGTGGCGCGCGCGATCACCTTCAGCCGGCCGATGGCGCGCATCTTCGAGTCGATGTCGACACCGGCGTCCTTGTAGGTCAGGCCCGCCTTGCCGGCGGGTTCGTCCTTCGCCGGCGCCCTGCTGGATCGCTTCCGTTCCCCCATCCCGGTCTCCGACTTGGACACGCCATCCCCGCGAGATTGCGCAAATTACGGTGAACGCGGCGTTTAGGAGCCGCGGATTATATCGCAGGATGCCGCGGCACTGTCAAATACGCCGAATCCCGCTGCGATTCGCGCGAAAACGGCCTGTGAGACTAAACTACCCCGCCCGTAGGACCCGGGATGGCCCCGGAGACCTGGCCGCCAGCGTGCTGCCCGGCGATGCTCACGGGGGAGGGAGGGGACAAAGTTGTACACCAAGGCCGAGCGGCAGCGGATCCTGCGTCTCAAGAAGTCGGATGCCTATGTGCGCGCCTACGAGGATGTGGAGTTTCTTCATCGCGAGGACCTCCGCGCGCTGCGGCTCCAGCTCGAGATCTTGAAGCCCGAGCTTCTCATGCAGGAGCAGGGCATAACCTCCACGGTCGTGGTGTTCGGCAGCACGCGGACGGTCGAGGGAAAGGAGATCACCTCCGTCGTCCGGTCGCTCGAAAAGAAGGTGCGCGCGCACCCCGGGAATCGCGCCCTGTCGGAGCGGCTGAAGATCTCACGGCGCCTTCTCGCCAAGTCCAGGTACTACGACGAAGCGCGCGAGTTCGCCCGCCTGGTTTCCTCGACCTGCCAGATCGACGGGCGATGCGACTACGTGATCGTCACCGGCGGAGGTCCCGGCATCATGGAGGCGGCCAACCGCGGCGCCTACGACGCCGGCTGCAAGAACATCGGCCTCAACATCACGCTCCCTCAAGAACAGTTCCCCAACCCGTACATCACCCCCGAGCTCTGCTTCCAGTTCCATTACTTCGCGCTGCGCAAGATGCACTTCATGATGCGGGCCAAGGCGATGGTGGCCTTCCCCGGGGGGTACGGGACGATGGACGAGCTGTTCGAGGCGCTGACGCTCGTGCAGACCGGCAAGGTCGAGGCGCTTCCCGTCATCCTGTTCGGCCAGGAGTTCTGGAGCAAGGCAATCGACTTCGAGTTCCTGCGGGACGAGGGGGTGATCGCCCCCGAGGACCTGCACCTGTTCCGATTCGCCGAGACCGCGCAGGAGGCCTGGAACAAAATTCAGGACTATTACCGCAACCGCGGAGGAACAGTCCCCGGACGCCGCCCCTAGCGGCTGTTCGCCCCCACCCCCGCCTCTCCAGCCGCTCCCGCCGCTTCCGCGGACGCCGCCTTCCCGGACGAGCCGCCGAGATACTGGTCGATCCACTCGATCCAGCGCCGGTAGACGTCCCGCTGGCGCACCGGGTCCTCGGGGAAATGTCCCGGTACGGGGTAGGCCACGAATTTTGTCGTCACCCCGTTGTCGCGCAGGGCATGATAAAGCTTGAACGACTGGGTCGGCGGCACCCGGGCGTCTCCCGTGTTGGTCAGGATGAGGGTGGGGGTCTTGATCCTCGCGGCGTAGGTGATGGGCGACTGCCTGCGGTACTCCTTCTCGAAACGCCCGACCCAGGGGGAGCCGCCGAATGAGTAGCCCTCCTGGACGTTGAAATCGGAGAAGTTGTACTCGTCCATCGTGTCGGTGACCGCCGCCCCCGCGACGGCCGCCTTCCAGATTTGATAGTGGCCGATGAGCCAGGAGGTCATGTAGCCGCCGTACGACCATCCGGAGACGGCAATACGATCCGCGTCGACGATTCCGAGCCGCTTGACCGCCGCGATCCCCGCCATGACGTCTCGCCCCGGCCCATCGCCGGCATCGTTCACGATGGCGCGCTGGTAGGCGTTCCCGAGATTGTCGCTGCCGCGGTAGTTGGGCTGGAACACCAGGTAGCCGTGCGCCGCGAGAAGCTGCGGCAGCGATGAAAAATCCTCCTTCGAGGCTGCCTGCGGGCCGCCGTGCACCACGAGCACCAGCGGATAGGTCCTCCCCTTCTCGAAGCCTGGCGGATAGACCAGGATTCCGTTCTCGCTCCAGCCGTCGGGGCCGTTCCAGGCGATCGTCTCGACCGCTCCGAGATCCTGTGCTGCCACATCGCCATTGAAGTCGGTGA
>JANMQK010000137.1:0-6303 GCA_031370485.1 Acidobacteriota bacterium
GGTGCGACCCGTCATCTTCTCGAGCGCCTCCTTGAACTTCTTCTGCTGGGCCGGCTGGAGCGGGACCGCGAGGGTCGCCTCGGCCGCGACGATCCCCAGCCGCTCGTCCTGGATGGGGCGGAACGCCTCCGCGATCGCCGGCAGTGCGCCCAGCCGCCGGTTCTCGATCAGCACGCCGAGAACGCGATGGACCAGGTCATGCAGCTTCGCCTTGCGCGCCAGGGTGGCGATCGCGGCTTCCTTGTCCTGGACGCGCACCGAGGGGTCGTCGAAGAACCGCAGCAGCACGGGGTCGCTCGCGACGATCTCCGCCGCCAGGTCGAGCCCCGCCGAGACCGCCTCGATCGACTTGAGATCCTTCTCGCAGGCGACGTCCGCGAGAACCCGGGCGTAGCGCCTGGCGATGGCGAGCGGATTCATCGGCGATCTCCGGAAGGGCCGGGCCGGCGGGCTGTCCACCGCCCCGGCGGGCATCAAAAAACCCCGCGTCCGCCTGAACCCAACGGAGCCGCCGGGGTTCCTCTCCTCTTGATCTCCCTGGTCGCGAAGAGCCCGAAATCTAGCACAGCCGACGCGGCAGGGTCAATCAAACCCGCGCCATTCTGTTCACCCGTGGCCGGCGGGTGTTCGCCCCACTGCGCAACGTGACGTTCCGGAGGAGAGCGTCCTGTACTGCGTTCTCCAGCGGAGCTAGAAACGTTCCTGGCGACAGCCCGTGAGCGCGAACGCCCCCTGCCGCGATTCGTGGAGCGCGAGATGCGCGGCTTCCTCGAGTGCGGCATCCTCGCCCATGGATTTCTCCGCGTTCACTGCGCCGCGTGCGGCCACGACCGGCTCGACGGCGTCTACGAGCGCTACGGCGATCCCGGCATGCGCTTCCGCCTCCTGCCGCCCCCGGACAATGCCGAGGTGCGACGCGTCGTGCTGCGCGTTGCCCGCCGGGTCGGTCGGCTTCTCGAGCGCCGCGGGCTCGGCGTGGGGGCCGACCCCTCGGAGGCCGACCCGCTCGGCGCCACCCAGCCGCTCCTCGCGGGCCTCGCCGAGGCCTCGCTCCGCGGCCGGGCCGCCGACGGCCGGCCTCTCGCCAGGCGCGGCGACCGCGTCGACCCGGAGCATCTGTCGGATCCCGCGTCTCCCCGATGCGCCGCAGACTCAGGCTTCACGCTCCACGCCGACGTCGCCGTCCCCGCCCGCGACCGCCGGCGTCTCGAGAGACTGTGCCGTTACGGCGCGCGCCCGCCCGTCGCTACCCAGCGGCTGGAGCGCTTGGAGGATGGGCGCCTGAACTATCGGCTGCGGCATCGCTGGCGGGATGGCACGACGCACATCGTGTTCGAGCCGCACGAGCTTTTGGAACGACTCGTGCCTCTCATCCCGGCGCCCCATGCCCACCTGGTCCGCTACCACGGGGTACTCGCCCCCTGCGCCGGTTGGCGCGATAGGATTGTCCCAGAGACGCTCCCCTCAAGAAAAGCCGCGCGCTTGGCATGCTGCAGTGGATCCGGTGCAACCAAGGAAGAGGGCGTTGGCGCCGCGCCGGTCCCGGACAAACGCCGCTATGCGTGGGCCGATCTGCTCCGCCGGGTGTTCGAGTTCGAAGTCCTCGATTGCCCCGAATGCGGCGGGCGGCTCCGGATCATCGCAGCCATCCACGCACCCGAGGCGACCCGCGCGATCCTCGAATGCCTCGGCCTCCCGTCACGCGCCCTGCCCGCCACGCCCGCCCGATCGACCGCGGTGCCCGCGGACTACTGATCTCCGCCGATCAGCCCGCCGCATCGCGCCTCGCTCCTCCCAACCCTCCGCGCCGCCCCGCCCTGCGCCCCGCAAGATTCCCGTGTGTCCTCCGCCCGGCCAGCGCCACCACGCCGGACCCTCCCCGCACCGCCGTCGCAGCTGGAATCCCCCGCCACTCGGTCGCCGCTCCTATCTCAGGTTGACAGATAAAGCCTTATCGGGCGTGGACTGCAGCTTGTTTCACCTATCGACTCACGCTCCGATCCGCCGGTCGCCTGGGTCAGCCAACCTGCCACCGCCAGACCGTGCCGGTTATCCATCAACACATGACCCGCGTAACTCAGCTTCGACTTCGTGAATTACAGGTTACGGCGTATAACCTATGCAATGGCAGAAGGACGCAGGGGGAGGTCGCGAAGACAGCAGGGCTCGAGAACGGCGACTGCAGTCGAACCGTGGCGCGGTGGGTCGAGAGCGATGTGCAGTTCAGAGTAGGAAGCGGGAGAGACGCCACAGTTCTGTACCTTGACCCGCTCGTCAAGGGCGATTTCGAGCAGACATGGAAGCTCAAGGCCGCTGGCAAGCCGAAGGGAACCAGAAAGCGTCAGGGCAGATGATCTGGAAAGGCGATGACTGCCGAACCGTCTTCATACTTGGCGCCGGCGCCACACGCGGCGCGCTCGGGCACGTCGTTGTGAACCGCAAACGGCTCAAGCCGCCGCTGAACGGGGACTTCTTCAGCGTCGCCAAAACCTTCGTCAACGCCCACGCAGAATCATCCGGGCTTCGAGCCCGCTACACGAAGCTGCGGGCTGCGCTCAAAGACGAGTTCAAGTTGAAGGGCGACCCGCAAATGGAGGAGGCCTTCAGTCTGCTCTATGTTTCGAAGGATTTTCCGGGCGTGTTCGGCACCGGGAGGGGACGGAAGCCGAAGACCGGCACCCGAAGGGAGATCTCGGACTTCCTGACGATCACCTTCAGAATGCTCGCGGCGCTGGACGGGACGAAGTCGCGCGTCGCCTTGTACGACCACCTTGCTGAGAGCTTGGGTCCTCGAGACACGATCATCACTCTCAACTACGACACGACCCTTGACTCTGCGCTGGTTCGTTCGGGCTGGGACCCGCGCGTGGGCTACGGCCTGATGGGCGGCACGCAGAAGGTGAAGTGGCGCGTCCCAATGGCCAGCCTGTCCCCCCGTATGAGCAGGGTGCGCCTGCTCAAGCTCCACGGCTCGGTCAACTGGTTCGTGCGCGGGTCATACGGTCGACTGTCCCGCGTCTTCGACAACAAGCCAGCGATCGTCACCAAGCCTCGCCGAAACGAACGGGCCGGCCATATCCGGCAGATCGTGCCGCCAATTTTCGGCAAGTTTTTCGGTCACAAGCACTGGGGCAAGCTATGGCTACAAGCCTTCACTGCGCTTTGCGAGGCGGACATGGTCGTGGTCGTCGGGTGCTCGTTGATTCAGACCGATTTCCACCTCCGGGCGCTGGTCCAGCGGGCCGCGACTGTCCGCAAGAAAAACGGCTCCAAGTTCCAGTGCGGGATCTTCGTTGATACTGTGACTGTCCGGAGGCGTTGGCAGAAGGCACTGACCGGAGCCGTCAACCATGTCGAAGAGTTCGTGAACTTCGCGTCCTTCTCTGAACGCCATCTCAGAGGGAGATCGAATGGCCAAACGACAGAGTGAAAGCAACGCGGGGACCGCGATGGATCGCGCAGTGCGGGCAGTCGAACGGCTCGGAATGGTCATCGGCGCGGTCGCGGCTAATCAGTTCGGCGATGCCGACCTTCCCGCGAAGGCGAAACGGCTGCAGCGCATGGGTTTCTCAAACGTTGAGATCGCAAGCATGCTCTCGTCGACCGCCAATTCGGTCGCCGTGGCGCTCCATCGAGGAAGGGCGCGAGGCCGCCGCAAGACCGCCGTGCGCAAGCGACGTTAGCTCCCTGTCAGCTAGGCGATTTTAAGAATTTTTGCGACCAGCCCGGCCCTGGCGTAGAAGGCGCGGGACGTGCTTCCGTGACCCGCTCCCTTCGTGCGGGGCTGCACGAACACGCCCATCGTGCCGCTCAAGTGCTGGAAGCCCTTCGTGCGAATCACACCGCGAACGAGATCGTAGTCGGCCTTTATCTGCCGGTACATGTCCTGATCGCCGAGGTCAAATTCGGCTACAAGGTGGCACAGGGACCGCGTCTCGGCCTGACTCTCAAAGACCCGCGCAACGACGAGCATACGTTCTAGCTTAAGAAACAGGTGACTCTGCGTAAATTCCTTCGCGGCGACCTCGACCGGGTCGATCATCGTGATGGCCATGGTCTCCTTCACCTTGAAGGTGCCGTTTGGGAGAGCTCGGACAGGAACCACCTTTAGCTCCCACGAGCCGAAGTTTGGCGACCGAGACGAGTTGAGCGCTAATCCGAGGTGGCGCTCGATGGTGTGGCCCGCCCAACCCTTGTTGATGCGGTCGCCCTTCCAAATCGTGATCCCGGACTTGGTGCCGAGGTCAACGAGGTCGCACCCGACCAGGATTTTGAGCCGAGCCAGTGCCTCCGCACGGTCCATCGGCCGCTAAGCCTTCGCGTACGGTCCATGCTGTCTCTGCACAAGGGGCGACGAAGTTGCGCCTGTGCCGAGGTCACCACCGACGGCATCATTCAGACGCCTCGCCGCGATCTGAGCATAGGTTTTGTCCTGCTCGCAACCGACGAAATGGCGATCCAACTTGAGAGCGGCCACACCAGTGGAACCGGACCCCGTGAAGGGATCCAATACGAGGTCGCCAGGGTCCGTCGTGGCCCTTAAGCAGCGCGCGATAAGAGTAATCGGCTTTTGCGTGGGGTGCTTGCCGTGCTGCTTCTCTTCGGCGGCCGGCGTCGAGAAGCGCCACACGTTCTTCATCTGCTTCCCGCCGTTCTCGGTCTTCATTGCTTCGTAGTTAAATTTATGCCGGTCCTTGCCGCCCTTTTTGGCTTTCGTGGCCCAGAGCAGGATTTCGGTCGAATGGGTAAAGCACCGGCAACCGAGATTCGGGGGCGGTGCAGGCTTCTCCCAAACGATGTCGTTGAGGATGCGGAACCCAAGTTGCTGCATCGCCATCCCGACACTGAGATACACATGGAGCGTGCCGCTGACCCAAATCGCCCCAGATGGCTTGAGAATACGGTGGCAGGCGGCAAGCCAACCCCGGTTGAACTCGTGGTCGAGATCTACGCCTCTGCTACGGTCCCATTCGCCCTTGTTGACCTTGACCATCCGACCCGCGACGCATGTGATGCCGTCATTGGAGAGAAGGTAGGGTGGGTCTGTCCAGATGCAATCGACGCTGTCGGGGGGAAGGCACTGCATGAAGGCAAGCGAGTCGCCCAGATACAGATGCGACTTGCCATCCTCGCTCTTCCACACCGAACCAGCTATGTCGTTCTCCGCGTGCTTCACTGTTTGTTCTCCACGCCGAATTATACGGCTGGTTCCCGAGGAGACAGATTGAAAACTTCGGTTTCGATCGCTGACATGAACATGTCGCGGCCCGTGTGCAGCCAATATGTAACGTCCTGTTCGATGAATAGCCATTTGACGGTGTAGAGAAGCTGGTCGATAGGCCACCCGTCCGTAAATGCCTCGAGTGGCGGAAACCGGCGCAGAATTTCGACCGGTTCACCGCACTCGTAGACCGCGCCGACCGCTTCGAAAAGAATGTTCGCTTCCCGCGCGTACTGAGCGACCTTCGACTGAAGGTCATGGATCACGTCGCGGTGCGCTGGCATCTCACGGGTTAGACCTCTCGCTGGCTTCACGATCTTAACGAGACCCTCGACGTTGACCTGAAAATCAAACCCTTTGTTGAGCCCCGTCGGGCGCCGAAGATAAACACGTTTGCCGTCTGCGCAACGCTCGACGTTGTAGCGGTATTTTGTATGCGTCTCTTCCTCTGACCATTTTTCAGCAATCGCCCGGAGCAATCCCCGGCGGTCGGCACGGGGGAGGGTCCACTCGATGACAACCGAAGGCTTGAGTGTCGGGTAGCAACGGGACCTTCGCTCCATAAGGCGATCCTAGCGGTGGGCCGCGAAACGCGCAAGCCGCCCGCCACTCGGTCGCCGCTCCTATCTCAGGTTGACAGATAAGGCCTTATCGGGCGCAAACCGCGGCCTGTTTCACCTATCGACCGCGTTCCAGACGGCGCGCGCCCTCACGTTCGACGGTGACGCACAGCCGTTCGCGTGGCTCGGCTACGCCTCGATGGACGAGGCGGAGCGGTGCAACGCGGTGAGGATCCTTCCGGACCCACGTCCGGCGCCCTGATCGACCGCCTGAAGTCCGGCGAGGCCGGGGCCGCGGGTGGCATGGTCAGCGTCCGGCGGTTGATTCCATGGTGATGACCACTTTTCCCCGAGCGTGGCCTTCTTCCAGATACCGGATCGCCGCGGGAAGCTCACTCAAGCTGTAGCTCCTGTCGATGACCGGTTTCACCTTGCCGTCCCGCATGAGATCGGCCAGGACGGCCAGGTCCTCTACTTTCAGTTTCGCCATGAACAGGCCCATGTCCTGGCTCACGAACCGTG
>JANMQK010000112.1:0-8274 GCA_031370485.1 Acidobacteriota bacterium
AAGATCCGGTAGGCGGCCGGCGCCGGGGAGGGCGCGCTCCAGGAGAGCGTGACCTGGCCGTTTCCGGCCGCGGCCTGCAGCCCCGTCGGCGGCGGGGGCGCCGGGATGGCCAGCACCGTGGCCGGATCGCCGAGGAAGGTGTAACTCTGCAGGTCGACTATCGAGCCCTGCGACCAGAGCGCGGCGCGCATCCCGATCTCCGCCGGCCCGAGGACCCTCTCCTTGAGCGGCCCGAGGAGCGGGCCGAAGACGTTGTTCGAGACCACCGTGCCGATGAAGGCGTTCGACAGCGCCGCGGGGGCCAGGACGGCGATCGCCCCGCCCGACGGGTTGTTGACCATCCCCTCTCCGACCGAGCCGCTGCCCAGCAGGAAATGAAACCCGCCGCTGAGACAGTTGATGTTGAGCATGAACGGGAGGAGGCTGCCGTTGGTCATCGCGGCGGCGTCCGCCGTGGTGAAGAAGGTGTCGAGGCCCCAGGTGTTGAACGAGCCGTGGCCGACGTAGGTCAGGACCGAGGCGCCGTTCTGCAGCTCGGCGAGGATGGCGTTCTTGAAGCCGGTCGCGTCGCTCGCGTTCCAGGGCGGTCTGGCGAAATAAAGCGGCGGGCTCGGCGCGCTGAACGGCGCCGCCGAGAAATAGGCCGACTGCAGCGTGTTGTTCACCGCCTCGAAGTCGTCCGATTCGCCGGTGAACTTCCCCTCCCCCGCCGTCAGGACGGCCCGGCCCTTCCACAAGCCGGCGGGCGGCGAGACCTCGTACTGCAGGATCTTCGTGAACACGCCGGCCGACAGCGCCGCCGTGCGCGTGCTGATCCGGCCGAGGAACATGTCGGGGATCTGGTCGCCGCCGCGGAACGAGGCGAGCCAGTTGTCGCTGCTGTAGTAGCCGATGACGTTGTTCGCCTGGAGCATGATCGGCGTCGGCACCTGGTTGACCCAGTCCGATCGGTTCAGGACGTTCTTGTAGTCGGGGGTGCTGTCGCCGACCAGCAGGACGAAGGCGGGAGGGGGCGAGGTGGCGGAGGGCCCCGTCCAGTTGAGGAACGCGTAACCGAGAAAGGCGCGGATGGCGTTGACGTCCGGCAGCCCCCAGGAAAACTCGTCGAAGACCTGATCGACGTAGACCACCCGCGATGTGAGGCCCTGTGCCGACAGCCGGTGCGCCAGCAGGTTGTCGAGCGCCCCGCCGGGCGAGGCGTTCACCGTGTCGCGCGCGGCGATCACCAGGATGTCCGCGGCGTTCCCGGGTGTCGTGAGCACCGGGTCCTGGGCGAGGCTGATGGACGCGGGGTGGGCCGGGCCGCCGGGCCCCGCGACGACGAACTTACGCTGGGACGGGGCTCCCGGGCTGACGTCGAGCGACACCTCGAAGGTGTAGGTCGAGGTCGGGGAGCCGGCCGCGGTCGCGCCGGTGAGGCGCACCGGGATCGCCTGGCCGCCCGGTGTCGAGCGGCTGATATCGTAGATCGTCGGCGCCGCGCCGCTGAACCCCGTGACCTGGAATCGCGCGTCCTGGTTGGGGTAGGTGAACGTGAGCATGTCGCCCGAGGCGGCGAAAGTCCTTTTGTAGCGGATCGTCACCGTGTCGAGATACGCCCGGTCGCTCGTGACCCCCGCGAGGCCCCCGGGGGCTTTCACGTGGACCGTGGACGGGTTGGTCAGGACCGACTGCTGCACGGCGAAGGTCTCCTCGCGGATCGTCTCGCCGTCCCAGGTGAAGTCGGCCGTGTGCGCGGTGTCGCCGTTGACCCAGGACTGCGTCCGGTGGTCGGGGTCGGGGGCTTGGCTGGTCCCGCCCCTCAGCCTGACGGTGACCGACTCCGTCGCCGAGACCGCCGCGAGCCCCGGCAGCGCGATGCTCGGGTCGCGCTGGAACTGGGTGCTCCCCGCGTTCAGGTCCGGATAGGAGAAGAACGGGTCCACATCCCCCAGCGGCACGTAGATGTTGTTCTCGTCCCAGACCGCCGAGTCCTCGAAGGTGACGGCCAGCGGCTTGGCCGGCGCTCCCGGCGCCCCGCTCGTCTCGGGAACTCTCAAATGGGAACCGGGGCTCCCCTCCGACGCCAGCCAGTAGATCTCGATGTCGGTGAAGTCGTTGTACTGATAGATGTCCGGCTGGATCGTGGCGAAATCGAAGTTCAGGATCGTGGGGGGCCCGGCCTTCGGCAGGCCGTAGAACTCGAGGAAGTCGCCCGAGCCGAACACCCCGTCCGCCTCGCCGGAACCGCCCGACGCGTCCCGGATCGAGATCGGCACCTCGGCCCCCTCCGCCCGCAGCACGAGGGTGCGGGGGTCGTTGCCGAGAATCCCCGGGGCGTTGGCCGTGAGGTAGGCGTAATCGAGCCGGTAGACGCCGGCCGCCGGGACGTTGATCTTGAAGCGCGGACCGGCCGGGGCCGACGCTACGGGGGCCAGCGCCACCGCCTGCGGCGCCGGACCGGAGGCCGGGGAATCCATCACGGGCCCGGGGGATGCCGGCCCCGACGGTGACATCCCGGCGCCGGTGGCGGCCGGCACCCGGAACCGCTTCCCCTGTTCGTAGTTCACCAGGGTTGTCGCGTAGGTTGATTCGAACAGCGGATCGGGACGGAAGGAGTCCTCCGCCGGGCCGGCCGGGGCCCCGCCGAATCGCACCGCGGCGCGCAGCTCGGAGTAGACGCGCGCCTGCCGGCGCCGGGGGTTGTACTGGAACGGCTGGAAGATCAGCTCGACGTAGCGCTGCTCCCTGAGGTACCCGGTCCTTCCCAGGCGGGCCGGCGAGGCCGGGATCTCCTGGTCGAGGCCGAAGGCGCGCGCGTCGGGGGTGAAGTCTCTCTCGTACTCCTGGATGCCCGGCTGCCCCTCCCGGAGGCGGCCGCGCGAACGGAAAAGCGCGGCGCCGCGGGCGTTGGGGACACGATCTCGCACCCGGAGATGCGCCACGGGCGCCACGTCGATGCCGGTCAGGATCCCGGATCGCGCATCGAGGATCTCCAGCGTCGGGACGGCGTTTTCGGGGATGGCGACCAGGAATATCTTGAGGGGCAGCGACGGCTCTCCCGGCCGGTCATCCTGCCCGAAGCCCTCGATACGCGGGACGACCCCCGGCGCGCCATCGATCGTCTCGAAACGGAGCGGCGGAGCGGTCAGGGTGACAAGCGCCGTGTCATCGGACCGCTGGGATGGCGCCCCCGTGCCGGGGACGACCATGAGCGCCAGGGCGGCGCAGCAGACGGAAACTCGGAAGGTCAGGGGTCGCATCGTCTCCCGGCATCAGGCCGGGGGGTCACCTCCGAAACGGCGAACACCGCGCGTGCGTCATCACATCCCGCACTTGACGGAGACCCCCCCCTGGTCCTCCGCCAGCGATCCGTTCTTTTCTTTCCAGGCCTCGTAGGCCTTCGCCCTGAACTCGGCGTTCTTCAAAACTTGAGGATACAGGGCGGTCGGATCGCCCATCTGAAGCTCGGCGACACCGGCGCAGAAGCCGCACTGGCTGCCGTTTGTCGCCTCTTTCAGGACCTTCTGGGCGATCTCCACGGCGGTTTTGCGCACTTCGATCAGCACCGGCGAGGTGTGCCACATCTCCTTCAGGGACTTGAGTTCCTTGATGTTTGCGGCCTTGCGGCGCCATTGCACGCAGGGGAAGATGTTGCCGTACGGGTCGATGGCCAGGGAGCCACGCCCCGTGCCGCAGACCGCCTCCCCCGGGCCGTCGTTGCGCGGCTGCGGGACCGGCTCCTTGCGCGCCCGGGCGTACTCGTCGCTGGTCCAGTATTTCTCGAGAAAGTCGTCGCTCGCCATCAGCCCCAGCGGGTCCTTGTCGCCGTCGTCGCGCGGCGTGATCACCGGGTCGAAGATGATGCGGGCGTCGAGCTCGTCCGCGATCGCCTGCATCTCGAGCACCTCGCCCTGGTTCTCGCGGGTGATCGGGCATTTGAGGTTCACCTTGATGTTGAGGGCGCGCAGGTGGCGGACGGCGTCCTTGACGCGCTGCAGCGAGCCCGGCACGCAGGTCAGCTTCTCGTGGGTCTCCGGCCTCGATCCGTGGATGCTGATCTCCATCTCGAGCGGGTTGACTTCTTCCTTGATGCGCTTCGCCATGGGCCCGTCGATCAGGAAGGCATTGGTATAGATGCGTATGGCGAAGCCCAGATCGCGGGCGGCCCTGCCGATCTCGAAGAAGTCCTTCCGCACCAGCGGCTCGCCCCCGGACAGCGTCAGGTAGAGGACGTTGAACTCCGCCAGCTTGCGGAGGGTGTCGATCGCCTCTTCGGTGTTCATCTCTTTCTGCCCCGTCGGGCAGTTGTAGCAGAAGGAACAGGCGTGGTTGCAGACGAAGGTCAGCTCGAACAGCGCCGACATCGGCGCCGCCTTGCTCCAGTTGTTTTTCGTGATTTGCTCGTAGGCCGTGGACATGTCAGCTCACCATCCTGTGCTGCCGCAATTCGGCGACGAATTCGAGGACGTCCTTCTCGGTCTCCTCGGGCTTCCCCTCGTACACGCTGAGAACGCTCTCGACGATCTGCCTCAAGGTGCGCTTGCCGTCGATCGCCTCCCAGACGAGGCTCCCGGCCTCGTTCAGGACATTCACCTCGGCGCCGTCCGGCAGCACCACCGTGGCCTGGCCGTCATAGACGCGGTAGGCGGCGTTGGTGCTGCGGGTCAGTACGACATCGAGATCCATCTAGGAGACCTCCTCGACCACGCTCCAGAAGGAATCGTCCTTCCGGAGAAAAAGACGATAGACCGGGATCCCCTCGAGCGCGGCGGCGACCGTATCGATCGCCGCGGCAGCCTGCGCGGGCTCTTCCATGACGAACGGCAGGCTCCCGGCCATCTCGGCCACCGCCCGCGCGCCCTCGATCCTCTCGCGACGGACTTCCCGGCTCTGCGCCAGGCGGTTGAAGCTGGCGATGGGGAACGCCCGGTTCGTCTGCGGCGCGCGGTGGTGCGCCATCCCGAACGGAATCCCCGCGGCCTGGTGCCCCGCCTCTCCCGGGACGACGAGTGTCAGGTCGTCGCTCAGCACGGTGTCTTTGGCGGACAACCGCGCCACGGTCGTCTTGCCGCTGCCGGAGGGTCCGAAGAAGACGTAGGCCCTCCCCCCCCTGACGACGCACGAGCCGTGCAAGAGGAAACCCTTGCGGTCGAGGATGAACGCGGCGGTCATCGCGCGCAGGAAATTCTCCAGTCCCCGCTCGTAGAGCGCTCCTTCCGGCGCGACCAGGGCAAGCACCGCCCGGGACGCTTCAAGATCCAGGAGGCCGGCGAACTCGTAGGACCAGAGCGAGAGGCGCGCTCCGGTCCGCCGACGGCCCATCCGGTAGATCTCCGATCCATCCGTCGGCAACGCGAGGAAGGCCGCGACCTCCGCGGCGCGCAGATCGATCGTCAGGTCGGGCGACGCTCCGGGTTCTCCCACGAACGGGCTGAAACGGGTCTCGAGATCCTCCGCCTGCCGCGGGGAGAGACCCTCCAGCCGGAAACGAAGCGGGCCGATCGCGAGTCCGACCGACAGCCGTCCGAACGGTCTCCCCGCGCGGGCGAAGAAGCCCTCGTCAGGGACGAAATCGCGCCCGGCCTGCGCCGCGGAACCTACAGCCCCGGCGCTCCGGCCCATGTCGGTCGGCGTCGCGTACATGCCTGGATGTCCCCCTCTTCACCGGTCGAACCCGCCCGCTTCACGCTCGAGGTCTATCGGGCTTGCCCCTGGGATGCGCGACAATGGGCGTCTGGACCGCCGAAATATACCGCCCTCCGGGGCCTCTGTCCAAGCCTTTTTGCGCCTATCGCTTATGTAATGGTCGCGAAACGGCCCTGGCGGGCCGGGCGAATTGGAAGAGGGGTCGCGGAATAGTCACCGCTTGGTGTCCGGGGGGTGCACCAGGTCAATGAACCTCGGGTCCTGCCTTATCCTGCCGAATCGTCCGTCCCTCTGTATGTGGTCGAAATCGATGGCGCCGAGGGCGATGGCCTTCCTGAGGTGCTCGATCGCCTCGTCCTTCCTCTCCTGCAGGGCGTAAACGGCGGCAAGATCGTATTCCCACTCCTCGTTCCACGGCTCGATCAGGCCGAAGACCCGCAGCACCTTCTCGGCCAGCGCGAAGTCGTGCTTGATGATGAGGTAATGCCCGTAATAGTGATACGGGCCCGCCTTGTAGGGATAGTTGCATTGCATCAGCCCGAGAGGCTCATTGATCATGTCAACCCAGGCGTTTTGCAGCGCCAGGAAAATAACCGCCTCGAGCGCGCTGTAATTCGCCGGGTCCTTCTCGAGGACTGCCTGCCCCTTCTGCTGGGCATACCCGACGAATCCCTCGTCGAAATCAATGCGGGCCGTGAACAGTGGGTCGTTCAGATCCACCCGGTCGCGGGGGTCGGGCCAGTTCTGCTTCTCCGCACAGATCGGGCTATCCACCCAGGGAAGGTTCAGGGCACGCACCGCCTCGCGGACCTGGCGCTTCAAATCGGCCGGCGCCTCGAGAGAGCCGAGCAGCGGCCGTCCAAACGACTCGAGCCCGGCAGCCCAGGATGGCAAAGGATCGAGCGGCTTTTTTTCCGCCGGATCGGCGCCGAGGTCGAACGCCTCGAGACGCTCCCCCTGGACGACCTTGCGCGTTCCCTCGACGGCCCCATAAAGCGCGCTCCAGCCGTACGCCTCGCGGGGCTGGACCGCCTCGATGAAGTAGCGCCGGTCGGGACCGGCCTTAGTCTCCGGCTTCAGGAGCGGGGCCAGCGTGCGTCCGTCAAGCCCTTTCGGAGGGCGCACGCCCGCCAGGTCGAGAAGGGTCGGGGCAATGTCCACGAGACCGACGACCTCTTCCACCACCCGCCCCTGTCCCGGTTCCGCGCCGGCCGGAACCACGATCAGGGGGACACGGATCGTCGTGTCATGGAGGTAGATCCCGTGGCCCGTCTCGCCGTGATCCCCGAGCCCCTCGCCGTGGGTCCCCGCCATGACGATGGTCGTTGTGCCGAGGAGCCCCCGGCTGCGCAGGGCCTCCGTGAACGACTGCACCCGGCCGTCCACGTTCGCCACCTCCCCCTGGTAGGGGTCCTTCTCGTACTCCGCCTTCAGGCTGTCGGGCGGGTCGTACTCGTAGTGCGGGTCGTAGAAATCGAGCCACAGGAAGAACGGCTTGTCCTTGGGGACCGTGTCGAGGAACTTCAGCCCGGCCTCGGCCACCTCGTCGGCGCGGCGCTCTTTCAGAAGCGCCAGCATCTTCTTGCGCCGACCCTTGATGGCGTCGTCGTAGGAATCGAACCCGCGGTCGAGCCCCAGGTCGGAATCGAGATGGAAGCTGCCGATCACGGCGCCGGTCCTGTACCCCGCGTCCTTGAGCCACGATGCGAGAGTCGGCACCCCGTCGGCGACCCGGCCCCCGAGGTCGTGACGCAGGCCGTGCTTCGCGGGGTAGACCCCCGTCAGCATGGTCGCCGCCGACGGCGCGGTGGAGGGGGAGGCCGCGTAGGCGCGGCTGAAACGCACGCCGCGTGACGCGAGAGCGTCGATCCCCGGCGTTTTCCCTCCGCCGGGCGCATAGCATCCGAGCCGATCCGCCCGCAGGCTCTCGACACCGATCAGGAGAATGTTGGTGGGGCGCAGCGCGGGCTTTTTCGCGGGCGCTGCCGCCAGGAGCGCGGCCGCCGCCAGCAACGCGGCGCCGACGGACATCGACCGTCTCATTTTTCCAGCACCTGGAATGGCTTCTTCGAGGTTTCGGCGCGCCCCTCGTTCTGATCGAGCCGGGTGGTGAAGAAATCGACGAGGGTCTCGTCGTATTTCTTCCGGTCGCTGGCGTAGAGGCCGCTCACGCCCGAGGTGTTCAGCTGCAGGAAGTTTTTCTCTCCCCCGGGGCCCTCGGGGAGGCTGTCGTAGAGGGCCCTCTCCTCAAGCAGGCGATCCGGCGAGTCGGCGCCCGCGACGAACAGGATGTCCCGTCCCGCGAGATCCTTCAGCCTCCCTGCCAGGGAAAACTTGTCGAGCCTCATCATGAAGTAGGGGTCGTAGAGCAGGCGGATGGCCGGGGTCAGCAGATGCAGCGCCGGCGGCAGCTTCGCGTTAACGAGCCGGTCGAGGTGGGTCGGGACGTCCGGGTAGAGCGAATCGAGGGCCAGGGCGACGAGGCTCTTGCTTTCGAGCGCCGCCAGGACGACCGCGTAGGCCCCCATGCCCACCCCCCATGCGCCGTAGCGGTTCGGGCGGATGTCTTTCCGCGTCCTGAGGTAGTCGAGCGCGCCCAGCACGTCGAGCCGCTCGTCGATCCCCATCGTCGACCCGCCGGCGACG
>JANMQK010000117.1:0-12442 GCA_031370485.1 Acidobacteriota bacterium
GAGATCCGGGACGCGCAGGATCCTCAACCCCGGCGCGGCTTCGATGCGCGGGACGGCGTCGGCCGGGACGTTCTCCATGAAATCGATCCCCCCGGCCAGCAGCTCATTGACGAGCGTCGTCTCGTCCGGGATCACGCGGAACACCACAGCGTCGAGTCGGGGGAGGGGGGCGAACAGGTAGCCGGGGTTGCGGCCCAGCTCGATGAGTGCTCCCCGCTCGTATCTCTTGAGGAGAAACGGTCCGCTCGAGACCGGGGCGCGGAGAAAGTCGGTCTTTGGCCAGGCCGGGAACGGGACCTTCCCGTAATCGAGAGCGGACACCACGTTCCCCTCGACGGCGTCCATCAGCGCGTAGGGATAGGCGCGCGAGAAGTGGTAGACGACCGTCTGCGCGTCGGGCGCGCTCACCCTGTCGATCAGCTCCTTGACGTCGCTGCCGACCCACGCGACCTCGGGGCTCGCGGCCGCCTGGTGCGTGAACAGGACGTCGGCCGAGGTCAGGGGATTCCCGTCGCTCCAGCGGGCCCCGGTTCTCAGGTGGAATGTCAGCGTCCTCCGGTCGGGGGAGAATTCCCAGGACGATGCAAGGGCGGGGCGGAACGACGGCGGGCCCTTCTGGAAGTCATCCTGCTCGGCCGCCAGCTTCAGGTCGAGCAGATCGATCACCTCCTGCGAGAAGGCGTTGCTGGCGGTGTAAAGGTTGAACGAGGTAACATCCCCCCGCACGCCGATGACGACGCGGCCGCCGCCGGCGCTCTCGCGGGCGGGGGCGGAATGCATCAAGGCCGGGACGGCGAGGAAGGCCCCTGCGGCCAGTAGCAGCAGAAGGGCGGGGCCACGTCGCAGCGGGCCCCGGCGGTTGCGGGCGGCATCTGCCATGGATTTGGGCACCCGAAGGATGCTGAAGGCTCATCCTACTCGCTTGTCCTTCAACTCTCAAGGATCGGGCGGTCCGGGGCCGCGGCATTGACGACCTATGTCGTGCGGCGGCTCGTCGCGATCCTGCCTCTCGCGCTCGGGGTCCTCACCGTCGTCTTTCTGCTCCTCGAGGTCCTGCCCGGGCGGCCGTTCGGGCTCGAGCCGGGGACGGGGGTGCGGCCGGGGGCGGCCGACGACCTCCGCCGGATCTTCGCGGCCGATCGTCCCCTGGTCGAGAGGTACCTCGACTGGCTGCGCGGCTTCCTGACGGGCGACCTGGGGATCTCCTTCGCCTACCGCCGCCCGGTCGGGGCCCTGATCAGCGAGGCGGCGGGCAACACGGTCACCCTGGCGGGGCTGGCCCTGGCGATGCAGTTCCTCCTCGGGACCGCCGCGGGAACGGCTGCAGCCGCGGCGGATCGCAAATCGATTGACCGGCTGATCACGGGGACCTCCTCGGTTCTCTACTCGGTGCCGTCGTTCTGGCTCGCGGTGGTGCTGGTGTCTTTGGTCTCGGTCCGCCTCGGGTGGCTTCCGGTTTCCCAGATGCGCTCGCTCGACGCCGCGGAACTCGGTCCCTGGCCCCGGCTGGTCGACGTCCTGCGGCACCTTGTCCTGCCCTGCCTGTCGCTCGCCCTGCCGGCCGCCGCCGGCATCGCGTTGTACGTGCGGGACGAGATGCGCGCCACCCTTGCGCGCGGCTTCATCCAGGCGGCGCGCGCCCGCGGGACGCCGAGGGCCGGCGTCGTTCTCCGGCACGGTCTGGCCGGTGTGCTGCGGCCGGTGATCACGCTGTTCGGCCTGGCGGTCCCCGGCCTCCTGGGGGGGAGCGTCGTCATCGAGGTCCTGTTCGCCTGGCCGGGGATGGGCCGGCTGGCCTACCAGGCGGTGCTGTCGCGGGACGAGCCGCTCGTCCTCGGGTGCACTTGGGTGGCGTCGCTCGCGGTGATCGCCTCCAGCCTGGCGGCGGACCTGCTGGCGGCGGCGGTTGATCCCCGCGTGCGCGAGGCGACGCCGTGAGGGGTCCCCGGCTCCGGATCGCCGCCGGGCCCGCGGCGCTGGTTTTGATCCTGCTGCTGGCGGCCGCCGCTCCCTGGCTCGCCCCCCGGCCGCCCGACCTTCAGGAGGATGTGGCCGGAGCGCGCTACCTGGCGCCGTTCACGCGGGCGGTGGCGCTCCAGATCGACGCCGACCATGTCCGGATCGGCACGTCGCCGCGGCCGACGGCGGGCGGCTGGGAGTACACGCGCGCCGGACGGCGGGAGCGGGTGGACGCCACGGATCTCCCGGAACCACCGTCGCCCCGCTTCTACCTTCTTGGGACCGACGGGCTGGGCTGGGACCTGGCCAGCCGTCTTCTCTACGGGGCGCGGCATTCGGTCGGGATCGCCGCCCTCGGCGCCCTCCTGGCTCTCCTGCTCGGCGTCGGGGTCGGGTCCGCGGCGGGCCTCGCCGGCGGGTGGGCGGACGCGCTGCTGATGCGGGGTGTCGACGTGCTCCGGTCGGTGCCGCGGCTTCTCGTCTATCTGCTGTGCGCCACTCTCTTCCGGCCGTCCACGGTCCTCCTGGTCCTGGTCCTGGGGGCGACCACCTGGACGGAACTCGCGCGTCTCGTGAGGATCGAGATGCTGGCTCTGCGCCGGAGCGACCTGGCCTCGGCGCCGCGCGCCTCGGGGGCTTCGCCGGCGCGGATCCTGGGGCGCCATCTCCTCCCCCAGATCGCGCCGCTCCTGGTGGTCTCCGCGGCCTTGCGTTTCGCCGACACCGTCCTCCTGGAATCGGCGCTGTCGCTGCTCGGCCTCGGCTCGCCGCCCCCCGCGGTATCGCTCGGTGGCCTCATCGCCTCCGGCCGCGAGGCCCTGGCCGAGGCCTGGTGGATCGTGGCCTGGCCGGGAGCGCTCATCAGTCTCCTGGTCGTCGCCCTGCGCTCGACCGCGTCGCGGCTCGTGGGAGCCTCCGACCCACCCTCCCTGGCCTGAAACACCCGAAAGCGGCGCCGCGTGCCGCCCGGCGCCGTCGTCACGTCCTGGGCGATGCAGATCGCGCTCGCAGCGCATCGACCCGCCGCACGATGCCCTCGAGGATCGCCACCTCGCGCCGGGTGAGCAGCGCGCGGTTGAAGATCCGTCTGAGGTCGCGGATCATGTGCTCCCTGGCGCCACCCGCTAAGAAGCCGATCGCGTCGAGTGTTTCCGCCAGCCGCCCGTAGAACCTCTCGATCTCGGCCTGCGCGGGAGGGTCATGGGGCGCGGCGCGGGCCCGCCGCCCGCCACCGGGCGCGACGGGCGCCGTGGACCGCGCCGACCGCGGCGCCCCAGCGCGCTCGAGGGCCGCCAGCCGGATCTCGTAGAGAAAGATCAGCGCGGCCTGCGCCAGGTTGAGCGAGGCGTAGAGGGGGGAGGCGGGGATGGTGCCGAGGATCTGGCAGCGCGCCCGTTCGGCGCGGGTCAACCCGAGGTTCTCGCGACCCAGGACAAGGGCGACCGCGCCGCTTTCGGCCGCGTCCAGAAGGCGTGGCGCCAGGTCGCGGGGCGCGAAGGCTGCAAGTCCATCGGGCGGAACGGATGTCGTCCCGGCCACCAGCACCGTGTCGGCCACGGCGGACTCGAGCGACGGGTGCTCCTCCCGCGCCTCCAGTACATCGGCGGCGTTCCAGGCCATCCTCCCGGCCTCGGTCTTGAAAAAGGAGGGATCCTCGAAACGCGCGGGTCCGGCGATGCGCAGACGCGTGAGTCCCATGTTCTTCATCGCCCGGGCGACCGAGCCGACGTTGCCGGGGCTCTTCGGACGACTCAGGACGACAACCACGCGCGACAGGATTTCGGGGTCGTCCACCTGGGCTAGGTCTCCGGCTCCTCGCGGTTCTGCACGAACTGCCAGCCGAAGCGGCCCTTGATGCAGAGGTGGCCCTCGGTCACGTCGTGATCGAGGGGAGAGGTGACCTTCACGATGGCGTTGTCCTGGACATGCAGCGTGACCGTGCAGCCGACGCCGCAGTAGGCGCAGATGGTGTCGGTCTTCGCCTGGCGGGCCTCGTCCCACTGTCCGTCCCGGCGCATGTCGTGCTCGCTCTTGAACATCAGGGCGCCCGTGGGGCAGACGCCGATGCAGTTGCCGCAGTAGACGCAGGCGGAATCGGGCAGGGGCGCGGCGAACTCGGTCGAAATCCGGGCGTCGAATCCGCGGCCCGCGACCGCGATGGCGAAGGTGTTCTGCGCGTCAACCCCGCACGCCTCGACGCATTTGTAGCAGAGGATGCACTTGGAGTAATCGCGCACGTACAGGTCGTTGTCGACCTTTACCGGCTGGCGGACAGTCTCGGCGCCGCCGTCCGGGGGAGCGTGCCGCCCCGCGATCCGGAAGTCGCGATCCCCCTCCTTCGCGGCGGGAGCCTGCGGCCCGAAGCGCTCGGGGCGGGCGCCGTAGTCGCGCATGTAGCGCTGCGCGTCCGGCGCGGTGCTCAGGTCGACGGAGGACGCCAGGAACTCCATTACCAGCCGGCGGCTCAGGCGGACCCGCTCCGAGTCGGTGAGCACCTTCATGCCGTTCTCCGCCGCCCTCGAGCAGGCCGGCACCAGGGTGCGCGAGCCCTCGACCTCGACGACGCACACGCGGCAGACGTTTACCGGCGTGAGATTTTCGAGGTAGCAGAGGGTCGGCGTGTCGATCCCCTGCTGGCGGCAGGCCTGGAGAAGGGTCGTGCCCTCGGTGACCTTCACGGCGCGGCCGTCCACGGTGAGCTCCACGATTCTCGGGGCCGCGGGCGCCGCCTTCACGCTCCACCCCCGTCGAGAAGCCCCAGCTTGGCGACCGCCGTGGCGACCGCGCTCGCGGCGGTCTGACCCAGGCCGCAGATGGAGGCATCGCGCATCGCCTGCCCGATCTCGTCGAGCAGGGCCGCTTCGCCCGCGGCGCGCCCGGCGCCCCGCGCGCGGGCGAGCCGGTGCAGCGCCTCCTCCTGGCGCACCGTGCCGACGCGGCAGGGAACGCACTGCCCGCACGACTCGTCGCGGAAAAACGCCGCGATCCGCAGCACCGTGTCCCACAGGTCGGCCGTTTCGTCGAAGGCCACCACCACCCCCGACCCGAGGGCGGCGCCTATCGCGCGCGTCCCCTCGAAGGTCAGCGGTACATCGATCTCTTCGGGCGTCACGAAGGTCCCGGCCGCCCCGCCCAGAAGCACCGCCTTGAGGCGCCGTCCGCCGGGCACGCCCCCCGCCCGCGCCAGCATCTCCCGAAGGGTTGTCCCGAACGGCACTTCGTATATTCCCGGGCGCTCCACGTGTCCCGAGACGCAGAACAGCTTGGTGCCGGTCGACCCCGGCGTGCCAATGGCCGCGTAGGCGTGACCGGCCTCGAGCACGATGTCCAGGACGTTCACGAGGGTCTCGACGTTGTTCACCACGGTCGGCTTCCCGAACAGGCCGTGGGTTGTCGGGAAGGGGGGCTTGTTGCGCGGCTCGCCGCGGTAGCCTTCGATCGAATTGAACAGGGCGGTCTCCTCGCCGCAGATGTAGGCCCCGGCGCCCCGCCTGATCTCGATGTCGAAGCGGAACCCATGGTCCATCACGTTCTCTCCGAGAAGCCCCTTCGCGCGCGCCATGCCGATCGCGTGCGACAGCCGCTCCGCTGCCAGCGGGTATTCCCCCCGCACATAGAGATAGCCCCGCTCGCAGGCCGTGGCGTAGCCGGCGATGGTCATCGCCTCGATGAGAGCGAAGGGATCGGACTCCATCAGGACCCGGTCCTTGAAGGTGCCGGGCTCCGACTCGTCGGCGTTGCAGACGAGATAGTGCGGCCGGGCGCCCGCCTTGAGGACCGCCTCCCACTTACGGCCCGTCGGGAAGGCGGCGCCGCCTCTACCGACCAGTTTCGAGTCGAGCACCTCGCGGACGATTGCGTCCGGGCCAAGTTCAATCGCCCGCCGCAGCGCCAGGTAGCCGCCGTGCGCCCTGTAATCGTCGAGGTTCGTAGGAT
The DNA here is from genome assembly GCA_031370485.1 of Acidobacteriota bacterium. Lineage (GTDB taxonomy): Bacteria > Acidobacteriota > Polarisedimenticolia > Gp22-AA2 > Gp22-AA2 > JANMQK01. The sequence continues at coordinate 5,896 of JANMQK010000117.1, forward strand.
CGACGCGATCGACCCGGCACAGCAATCGCAGGCCGGGCTCGCCGTATTGGGGGATTTTCGCCTGCGGCGCGGCGGTGGTCTCCGAGGGGCCTGCCGCCGTCGGCGGCTTAAGGGCTTCGATCACCTCGGAGGCGGTGGCGGGGGCGAGGACGGTTTCCCGCGGCGCTTCGCCCGCGTGCGCGATCAGGACCGCCGGGGCCCGCTCGCAGAGACCGAGGCAGGGACTCCGCAGCCAGGTGGCGTCCTTGCGCGCGCCGCCGCCTGCCGGTCCCATGGCGCGCTCCATCCCGGCGCAGAGAGGCTCCGCCCCCTTGAGGCGGCAGACGATGTCGTCGCACACGTGCGCCACCGCCGGAGCGCGGCGCTCGAGCGAGAACATCCCGTAGAAGGAGGCGACGCCATAAGCTTCGGCCGGAGGCACCGTCAGGCGCTGGCAGATGTAATTCAGCGCCCCCGCGCTGATCCAGCCTGCCCGGCCCTGCGCGGCGTGGAGCGCCGGGAGCAGGAGGTGGCGCCGGGCGCGTGCCTCGCGGCCCGCGCGGGCGGTGCGGGCGTCGGCGCCGGATCGCCGCCGGCCTCCCTCCCAGCCCGAAGCGGGCGGCCCGAGGACGGCGTCGACAGCCCGGCGCTCGGCGAGGGTGGCGCGGGCCTTTCCGATATGGAGATCCATCAGCCTTTCAGGCCGGCGCCGGCGAGCGCGGGCTCCTTGATCTTCTCGATGCGGATGGCGGTCGCCTTGAACTCCGCCGTTCCCGACTTTGGATCGGTGGCGTCGATCGTGAGAAGGTTCGTGGCCACGTCGTCCGGGAAATGGAGCGTCATGAAGGCGAGCCCCGGGCGCAGCCCCGTGTCGTAGCGCACGGGCGCCAGGATCGAGCCTCTCCGGGAAGTCACGCGCACGACCTCCCCTTCGTCGACCCCGTACTGCCCGCCGTCCTCCGGCGCGAGGTCGAGCGTTTCCCCCCGGCGGAGCGGGGAACTGTAGCCGGATGTCTGCACTCCGGTGTTGAACGAGTCGAGGCGGCGCCCCGTCGTCAGGCGGATCGGGTACTCGCCGGTCAGCTCGTCCACGGCGGGCTCGAATTCGACCGGGACGAGCGGCGCCTTCGGGCCCCGGCACGGCTCCTCCCAGAGCCGCGCATGGAGGAACTGCTCGCCCGGATGTGTCTCGTCGTAGCAGGGCCAATGCAGGCCGTTCATCTCCTCGAGCCTTCGGTAGGACATGCCGGCGTGCATCGGCGAAAGCGACCGCACCTCGTTCCAGATCTCCTCCGCCGTGGGATGTCCCCAGTCGTGCCCGAGTCGGGCCGCCAGGTCGCAAAGAATGTCGAGGTCGTCTCTTGCCTCGCCCGGAGGGTCCAGGGCCTTGCGGACCCGCTGCACCCTGCGCTCGCTGCTCGTGACGGTCCCCTCCGCCTCGCACCAGGCCGCCGCGGCCGGCAGGACGACGTGCGCCATCGCGGCCGTCCGTGTCATGAAGAGATCCTGCACCACGATGTGGTCGAGCCTTTCCATCAGGCCGACGGCCCGTTTCATGTCGGCTTCCGACTGACAGGGATTCTCGCCGATGATGTACACCGTCCGGAGGTCGCCCCGCTCCATCGCCTCGAACATCTCTGACAGGTGCCAGCCGTATTTCGGGGGGAGCGTGACCTTCCAGGCGCGCTCGAACCGGGCGCGGACCTCCGCGTCCTCCACGTCCTGGAAGCCCGGGTACTTGTTCGGAATCGCTCCCATGTCCCCGCCGCCCTGCACGTTGTTCTGGCCCCGCAGGGGATTAAGACCCGAGCCGTAGCGCCCGACGTGGCCCGTCAGCAGGGAGAGGTTGATGATCGCCAGTACGTTGTCCACGGCGTTATGGTGCTCGGTGATGCCGAGCGTCCAGCAGATCTCGGCGCGGTCGGCGCGGGCGTAGTCGTGGGCCATCTGGCGAATGACCGCGGCCGGCGCCCCGGTCAGCCGTTCCCCTTCGGCGAGCGTGTAACGCTCGACCTTCGCCTTGTACTCCTCGAAGCCGGTCGTGGCACGCTCCACGAAGGCGCGGTTGACGAGCCCGCTGGCGATGATCTCGCGGCCCATGGCGTTGGCCAGGGCGATGTCCGACCCGACGTCGATCCCGAGCCAGGTGTCGGCCCACTGAGCGGAGCTGGTCCGTCGCGGGTCGACCGCGTAGAGCTTTGCCCCGTTGCGCACCCCCTTCAACAGATGATGGAAGAAGATCGGGTGCGTCTCGCGGGCGTTCGAGCCCCACAGGATGATGAGGTCCGTTTCCTCAATCTCCTGGTAGGAGCTCGTCCCGCCCCCCGCTCCGAAGACCGTCGCCAGACCGACGACGCTGGGAGCGTGTCAGGTCCGGTTGCAGGAGTCGACGTTGTTGCTGCCGAGCACCGCGCGGGCGAACTTCTGGGCCAGGAAATTCACCTCATTGGTCGCCTTCGAGCAGCTGAACACGCCGAAGGCCTGCGAGCCTCGCCTGCCGACCGTCTCCTTGAAGCCTGCCGCCGCGCGGTCGAGCGCCTCCTCCCACGTGGCCCGACGCAATTGACCGTTTTCGCGGACCATGGGGTGGGTGAGACGCGTGTAGCGGTTTTTCATGGCGCCTCCCTGAGAGTCACACCTCTGATTCTGCCACACTTCCTACCGGCGGCGCTGCGACTCCGCGCCCCGGTCGCCGGAAGCCTTCCCCCCGTCCCGGGCGGCCTGGCCGCGGAACCGGGAGGCCGGTCCGCGTCCGCGTGACGAGGAGCCGCGATCGCGGGATGAAGGGCGGCGGTCGCGGGACCTGGACTCCTCGGGCGGAGGGGAGGGGGGCCGCTGCGCGAAGAAGCGCTGGCAGGCGTCCTTGAATCGCGCCTGCAGCGCGAGCCCCGGCTCGCCGGGCAGGGGGCCCAGACGCTGCCAGGCGGCCTGGAGCTTCTTGACCTCCTCCGCCGAAGAGTGCCACCGGCTCTCCTCCGCCTTCCGGCCCCCCATGGTGTTGGAGGCGAGCGCCTCCCTCAGATGGGCGGCCAGGATGGCGGCGGGAGAGGCGCCCGGATCGGACTGCGGTCCGGTTCCCGGGAGGAATCCCTCGAGGCGGGTGCAGATTTGTTCCATCTTCCCGCGGGTCGCGCCGAAGTCGAGGTCGGTGCCGCGGAAACTCTCCGGGTGGAGTCCGGCGAGCCGCTCGATGGCGCGCAGGAAACGATCCGACAGCGGGTCGCCGCTGGACGGCGGCGCGGCGCCGCCTTTCTGCCAGCGAACCCGCAATGCAATCACCCGCCCGGCCAGCCCCTCGGGCGCCGGAGCGGAGGTCGCGTCTTCCAGCGGGAGCATCTCCTCGATCTCGCGGCAGAGGACCTCACGCTCGGCCTGCCGGGCCTCCCGTTCGATCTCCTCGCGGCGGCCCAGGCGCTCGAAGAACCGATCGCATGCCTGCCGGAGCCGGCGGCCGAGGATTTCGCCGCGGCTCTTGCGCAACGGGCCGATCGTTTTCCACTCGATCTGAAGCCGCTTGAGCTCCGCGGCGGTTGCCTCCCACTCCGTGGAGTCGGCCAGCGACTCGGCCCTGGCGCAGAGCTCCTCCTTGCGCGTCTGGCGCTCGGCCCACTGCTCCTTGCGGCGATCGAGGTCCGCCTTCCGGCGGGTGAAGAAACGGTCGCACGGCGCCCGGAACCGTTCCCACACGGCCCTGGTGCTCGCCCGCGCCACGGGCCCCACGGTTTTCCATTCCGCCTGGATTGCCTTGATCTCTTCGGCCGTCTTGATCCAGTCCGACAACTCGGCCAGCGCCTCCGCGCGCTCGCAGAGGGCCTCCTTTGCCTTCAAGTTGACTGCGTGCTCCTCCGACTGGCGGGACAGGTGGGCCTCGCAGCGGGAGCGCACGGCGTCCCGGGCCGCTTCAAAGCGCAGCCGGATCGGCTCCGGGGCCTCCCGCGCGCCGATACGCGCCCGCCGCCAGCGCCGCTCGAGCTCCCGAAGCTTGCGCGTGGCCTTGTCGAGGTCCTCAAGGCCGACGAGGGCCTCCATGCGGGCGCACAGGTCTTCCTGCACGTTGGTGTCGACCCACTGTTTCCACTCGCCGATCTCGATCAGGTCATGGAGGCGCGCGCCGAGCCCCGTCTTGAGCTTTTTCAGGCGCTCGAGGATCTGTTCCCGATCGCGCTTGGTGGGGACAGGCGCCGCTTCCTGCAGGGCCTTCCTGACGGCCCGCAATCCGCGCTCGGCGTCCCTGAGCGTGAGGTCCTCCGCCGGCAGTCTCGGCTCGAGGTCGTCGCAAAGCGCCGACAGGCGTTGCAGGTTCGCCTGGCGCGTCAGCGACACCTCGCGGCGCGCCGCGGCCTCCCGCTCCGCGAGGTGCGTCTCGGAGCCCCGGAATCGCTCCTCAAGGTCCGCGTCCTGGTTGTCGTCCGCGTGGAGCGAGAGCCACTCCCTCTGCAGCTCCGGCCAGCGGGTGCGCGCCCCCGCGAGATCCTCCGAGCCGGCCAGGGCCTCCGCCTCCAGGCACAAGGTCTCGCGCTGGGTGCGCCGCGCGCCGTGCGCCTCGAGCGTTTCGTGCCGGTGCAGGCAGGCGCTGCAGGCGCGCTCGAAGCGGTGGTTCAGGGTTTCGACCTTTGGATGCGTGATCGGCGGCAGCGTAAGCCAGTCGGCACGCGCCCGCTCAAGACGCGCGGGGGCCCCGTCGCCCTGGATGGCCTCGACTTCCCGGCACAGGGCGGTGCGCGCCGCGATTCCGTGCCCGACCTCTTCAAGGTGGTGGCGCATCTCGGAGCGCTCGGCGTCGTGCCGGGCGATCTGTTCGCGCAGCGCGTCCTTGGCCTCCTCGAAGCGGCGTGAAAGCTCCTCGTCGGCATCCCATCCCAGCGCCTGCCACTCCGCCTCGGTTTTCGCCATCTGCAGGCGGGCGCGGTCCCAGTTGTCGGAATGAAGGAGAAACTCCATCGAGTGGCAAATCTCGACGGCCTGCGCCCGGAGGACCTCGGGGTCGGGGGGCTTGGGCGCCTGCTCCAGCGCCGCCAGCATCTCCCGCGCCCGGAGGACGACCGCATCGTGCTTCGCCTTCAGGGCGACCGCCTTCAAAAGGTGAGGATCGCGGATCTGCGCCAGGGCGGCGAGGGCGGAGTCCTCGTGGTCGCTCTTCATCGCCACCGTCCCGGACTCCGATTCGTCGGTGATCCGCTCGAGCGCCGCCAGGCGGATGCCGGCGTCGAGGGCATGACGCGCCACGCTGCCCAGGGCTTTCCTGTCGTCGAGCCTAGCGAGGGCCGAGCGGCGCAGCGTGTCGGAGGCGGCCACCCGGGCGACCCGGGCGAGATGCTTCGGCTCGGACAGGCTGGCGAGCGCCGCCTGCGCCCGGCCCGAGTCCGGCTCCACCGACGCAAGACCCACCAGGACTTCACAGGCCTCGTCCCGCACCTTCCTGTTCTCGTCGCCGCGCGCCAGCGTCCCGAGCACCTCCGGATCGACGAGGCGTCTCACAGCGGCCCGCCGCACGCGGACGTCCGGGTCCTCGGTGGCGAGGGCGCGGAGAACCTCGTGCTGGTCCTCCGGAAGGTCCTCGACGCCCGCGGCGCGGACGACCGGGTCCTTGTCCTTCCATCGGGGGTTGGGACGCAGACGGTCCATGACGCCCATCAACGACTCCTCCGGGCCTTGCGCCTATTCGATCCTGGGGCTTTCAGCGATGATTCTAAGTCATTCCGGCGATCTTGGATCACGCGTTCGTCGGAAGATGGCGCGAGCGGCTCGTGGCCTCAAGGGCAGGGGACGGGGGACTGCCGGACCACACGTCTCAGGTCGCCGGCCGGCGCGCATGCGGTGTAGGGCGCGGAGGGGGACGGAGCGGGACCGAGCAGGCAAACCTGGCCGGGTGTCGTGGTCGTCGCGGGGAGGGACGGGCAGGTGCCGGTGCAGGTCCCCCCGCCACCGCAATTGCTGTTGACCGAGCACGAGGTGCTGACGCAGGCGGCGTCCGTGGAGCACGCCGTGCCGTCGAAGCACTTGCCCGCTCCCCCGAGACCGCAGGCTCCCGGCCCCGTCGTCTGGCAGCCGAGACACTCGGTCGCGGTGCGGCAGAGCCTGCCCACGCGAGGACCGGAGCAGATCAGGTGCTTGCCGCAGCCGCCAAAGTCTCCGACCCCGGCGTCGGTCGAGCAGACGGATCGTCTCACCGAGCACTGGCCGCCGGCGCCGCAATTGGCGTCGGCCGAGCAGGCGGTATTGAAGCAGGTGCTGTCCACGAGGCAACCGGTGCCGTCGAAGCACTTGCCGGCCCCCCCGAGACCGCAGGCTCCCGCGCCGGCCGTCCGGCACGTCGAATTCACGACACAGGTTCCACCCGGGCAGTTGGCGTTCACGTTGCACAGCAACCCGCCGTTCGTGCCACCGTCGCACCAGCCGTCGCCGTTGCAGAGGGCCGGGCTAGCGCAGCCGAGGGGATCGAGCGCGCCGGGGGTGATGCTGCTGTGCCCGACGAGGTAGTAATAGGCCTGTCCGACGGGTCGGTTGCCGGGGTCGGGGGCCGAGGCGACCGGGGATCCGACCGCGGGCTGCGGGATGTCGGACTGCA
>JANMQK010000152.1:0-5431 GCA_031370485.1 Acidobacteriota bacterium
GCCATGCGACGACACTCACGAGGCTGTCGCGTAGTGAGATCAGCCTCGAAAGTGCAATTCTCCGGGCGCCCCAGAAACTAATTGGCCGAATGACTGCTCCAAAGTGCCTGTAAAGTACGGGCTGCGGCATGAACTGTCAAGCGATTATTCCTCACGAATCCCAATTGTCCCCCCACCCCGAAACCTGGTCTCCCTCCTGTCCATGCACACACCGATCGGGTAGTGCCCCACCACACCGGTGTCAGCACCCTCACTCACTAATGAGGATCATGGCATCAGGCAGGGCAGGGATAATTCTCGATGATGGATGAAGGACTCAGGGCCCTTCCAGGTGGGTGAAGCCGTTCGATCGAATCTCCGCGTCAATCCCGGGCCGGGACCGGCGATTGCTTTTCCGGCGTTCGAGCGGGATTTGATCGGCCCGGCCACGCCGCTCGCCGACCCGTCTATCTTCGATCACTTGGAACCTGGCGCCGGCCGAGATGACCTTGCTGAGGGTTTCGTAGAGCCGCCTGTGCTCCCGGGACACGATGAGCAGGCCTGGCAGGGCGCTCCCTGCCCCCTTGCGGCCGCCGAGCCGCGCGTCGATCAGCTGCTGGAAGAACTGGCGCAGGGGGGGGTAGTGACTGAAAAGGGCGTCGAAGCCGGCCCGGTCGACGGTCAGGAGGTTCACGGCGGTCGTGCTCCGGGCGGTGGCGTTCCGAGGGTTGTCGCTCACGAGCGCCATCTCGCCGAAGCACTCCCCCGCGCCCAGGCGCGCCAGGATCTCCTCCGCGCCGCCCTCGGTCCGCCGGACCACCTCCACCTCGCCGTCGACGATGATGTAAAGCCGGTCGCCCCGGTCCCCCTGGCGGAACACCAGCTCCTTAGCCTCGAAATGCTCCCGGCCGAAACCGGCCGTCTTCGCGGTCTTGAGCTGGACGATGTCGGGAGGCAGGATCAGATCCAGGAACCAGTCGGTTGCGACCCGGATCTTACGGTCGAAGCCGGGCATCTTCATCAGATAAATCATCCGCCACAACAGCCAGGCGAAAAACCCCGAGAGCTTGACGCCGAACACCTCGGCAACCGCCGAGCGGTGGCCGAGAGCGGCGAGTTTTCCGAGCGCCTTGAACGAGAAGGCCTTCTTGGGCCGGCCCCGCAGGGTGGCGACGATATTTCCCGCCAGGCATCTCGCCTCGCGGATGGCGTGCTGGGCCGTCGGCGGGCAGGGCTGCTTCGTTTTGCTGTCGAGGATGAAGGCGCAGTCGCCGAGCGCCCACACCCCCGGATGGCCGGGCACCTCGAGGTAGGGATCGACGGCGATCCGGTCCTTTTCCTTGGGGCACGGCAGCGCCGCCACCAGCGGGTCCGCCGCCGAGGGGACCGTGCTGACCAGCGTTTTGGTGGAGATCCGCTCGCCACCCTTGAGGATCGCGGTTTCGGCCGTCGCCCCCGCCAGCCGCGTGTTCAGGCGGATTTCGACCCCGCGGCGCTGGAGCAATCGCTGAGCGAACTGGGCGAGGGGTTTCGGCAGCTCGGGCAGGATCAGATCCCCCGAATGCAGCAGGACGACCCTGATCTCCTGCAGGTCGATACGGCGGAAGCTGCGCCCGACCTGGCGGACGAAGTCGTTCAGCTCCGCCACGGCCTCGACACCGGAAAACCCGCCGCCGGCGACCACGAAGGTGAGAAGCGCTTTCCGCACCTCGGGGTCCGATTCGATGTCCGCCTCCTCGAGGGCGTGGATGATGTGGTTCCGGAGGACGAGGCCGTCGCCGAGGGACTTGAAGGGGAGCGCGTGCTCCCTCAGCCCCGTCTGGCTGGCGAAGCTGGTGATGGTCCCCACTGCGATGACGAGGTGGTCGTATTCGAGCTCGTAGGGCCGGGGCCGGAACCCGGAGCTGGTGTTCACTATCTTTCTCTTGAGATCGATCGACTCCACCTCGCGGCAGTAGAGGTTGGTGTTGGGGCAGAGCCGGCGGATCGGCGAGATGGTGTCCAGGATCCCGATGCTTCCCGAGATGACCTCGGGGAGGAGGGGTTGGAACACCAGGTAGTTTTCCTTGCTGATCAGCCCCACTTCGACGGTCGGGTCGTTCTTGAGGAGTTTCTCGAGCGCCATGGCGGTATAGACGCCGCCGAACCCTCCGCCGACGATGAGAATCCTGGTTCGCATTGGCCGTGAATCTATCACATACAGGGGCGGGGGCACCCCCCCGCGATGCAGGGTTCCGCGGTCGCCGGACGCAACCGCGGGGCTCGGGCAGGCACGTGCAGCGTGATACTCTGTCATTTGCCTGAGGCCGGGTCCTGATGCGCAAACACCTCGTCGCGTATGTCCTCGTCCTCGTCACCTTCGGGTTCGGGACCACATTCATCCTGCGCCTGGGCGCGCGCCTCCCGCCGGGACAACCGCCGCCCGCAGCCGGTGGCGGCAGCGTGGCGGCCGCCGCGGGCCATCCGCAGAGCATCCTTCTCCTCCAGATCCTCGTCATCCTCGTCGCGGCCCGGGTCGTCGGGGTCCTGTTCCGCAGGCTGGGACAGCCCGCCGTCATCGGCGAGATGCTGGCGGGGATACTCCTTGGCCCTTCGTTCCTGGGGATGCTGTTCCCCGGATCACAGGCGTTCCTTTTCCCGATGTCATCGATGGGTGTCTTGCAGGCGCTGAGCCAGATCGGCGTCGTCCTTTTCATGTTCGTGGTTGGCACCGAGATGGACCTGGACCGCCTGCGCCAGCAGGCGCACACGACCGTCCTGGTCAGCCACGCCAGCATCATGGCGCCCTTCTTTCTGGGGGCGGTGCTGTCGCTTGTCATCTATAGCACCTTGGCCCCGCCGCGCATCCCCTTCGTGCCGTTCGCGCTTTTCGTCAGCACGGCGATGAGCATCACCGCCTTTCCGGTGCTGGCTCGAATCCTGAGGGAGCGCGGCCTGGCCGGAACTCCTCTCGGGGACACGGTCATCGCCTGCGCGGCCGTGGACGACGTCACGGCGTGGTGCCTGCTGGCGGTCGTGGTCGCCGTCGTGAGGGCGGACGGACTGGCCGGCGTCCTGCTGACAATCCTTCTGGCTCTCGTCTTCGCCGGTCTCATGCTCCTGTTCGTGCGGCCACGGCTCGCCGGACGGTTTGGTGATGCGCCCGGTGGAGTGGCGCATCCGCGCGCCGTGGTCGCGGGGGCGCTGGCCTTCGCCTTCGCGTCGGCTCTGTTCAGCGAAGTCATCGGCATCCACTCCTTTTTCGGAGCTTTTCTGGCCGGCACCGTCGTATCGTCGCACCCCCGGCTCCGGGGGCTCCTGAAGGAGAGGATCGAGACGGTCACCTCGCTGCTTCTACTGCCGCTCTTCTTCGCGTTCGCGGGGCTCCGGACCGAGATCGGCCTGCTCGGCGATGCGCGGAGTTGGCTGGCGTGCGCCGGAATCATCGCTGTGGCGATCGCTGGTAAGCTCGGAGCCGGCGCCCTGGCGGCCCGCTGGACCGGCCTGCCGTGGCGCGAGGCCCTGATGATCGGAACGCTCATGAACACGCGCGGTCTCATGGAGCTGGTCGTCCTCAACGTCGGCTTCGATCTGGGCATCCTTTCGGCGCGGATGTTCACCATGATGGTGCTCATGGCGCTCGTCACGACCTGCATGTGCGGGCCGCTCCTCGCCCTGCTCGAACGCGTCCCGGTGGGAGACGCGGAGCGCCGATCGGCCACCCTTGGCGGCCGCGCATGACGAGAGACCCACGGGTGGCGCATCCCCTGCCGGCCGCGATCCTCACGGCGGCAGGATTGATCCTGTCCGTGTCCCTGGTCCTGAGCGCGTGCCAGGGCCGTGATCGACAGGACCGCGCCACCACCCCCGTGCCCGGCGCCGGGGCACGCGGCGCCGACGCCACCCGGCCCCGGGACGGGACGCGCCGGATGGCGCAGCGACTGGAGGAGATCACCCGGAATCTGGACCCCACGGCGAACCGCTTCATCAATTCAGCCAGGATCGAATACCTGAAAAAGGCCATCCCCGCGTCCCGGATCGGCAAACAGAAGATGTCCCTCACCGCCAATCTCGCCGAGGAGTTCCTGAAGGCCGGACGAACCCGCGAGGCGATCGAGGTCGCCGGGACGCTTCTCCATCCCGCGCCCGGAATGGCGGCCGATGCCCCGCCTCCCGCAGAGACCCGCACCTTCCTGGCGCTCTGCTACATCCGCCTCGGAGAGCAGGACAACTGCATCGCCCACCACACCACCGAGTCGTGCCTGCTGCCGATCAAGGGGCGGGGGATCTACACGGTGCGGGAAGGACCGCTCCGCGCCATCGAGGAGTTCACGAGGCTGCTACACGACGAACCGGACGACGCGACCTCGCGGTGGCTTCTCAACATCGCCTTGATGACGATCGGGGACTACCCGGGCAAGGTGCCGCCCGCGTACCTGATTCCACCTAAGACCTTCGACTCGGAGCACGACATCAAGCGCTTCACGGATGTTGCGGGACGACTCGGCCTCTCGGTCAGCGCGCACGCCGGGGGCGGCATCATGGAGGACTTCGACGGCGACGGTTTTCTCGATCTCATGGCCTCCTCGATGGGAGTGCGCGATCAGCTGCGCTATTTCCGCAACAACGGCGACGGCACGTTCACCGAGCGCACCGCGGAGGCCGGCCTGACGGGGGAGGTGGGCGGGCTCAACATCGTCCACGCCGACTACGACAACGACGGCCATCCGGACGTCCTGGTCCTGCGCGGCGGGTGGATGCAGGCGGGCGGGGCTTATCCGCACTCGCTTCTGAGGAATAACGGCGATGGCACTTTCGAGGATGTCTCGGAGGAGGCGGGCGTGATGGGTGTCCACCCGACCCAGGTGGGGGCTTTCGGCGACTACGACAACGACGGCTGGATCGATCTGTTCATCGGCAACGAGTCGCAGCCGGGCATTCCCCACCCGTGCGAGCTGTATCACAACAACCGCGACGGGACGTTCACGAACGTCGCGTTCGATCTCGGGGATCCCGACCTCGGATACGTGAAGGGGGCCGCCTGGGGGGACTACGACAACGACGGCCGGCAGGATCTCTACGTCTCGGTCCTGGGCGGAGAGAACCTGCTCTTCCACAACGACGGTCCGCAGGCCCGGCCCGGCCCGAAAGGGGAGGACTGGCGCTTCACGAACGTCGCCCGGAAGGCGAGGGTCACGGAACCGAAGGATTCCTTCCCGACCTGGTGGTTCGACTACGACAACGATGGCTGGCTCGACCTCTTCGTCGCCGGCTACCGCATCACGACACCCGGTGACATCGCGGCGATGTATCTGGGGAAGGAGTACAAGACCGAGGTGCCGCGCCTCTACCACAACAACCGCGACGGCACCTTCACGGAGGTCGGCCGCGCGATGCGGATCGATCGGGTGGCGCTGCCGATGGGTTCGAACTTCGGCGACCTCGACAACGACGGGTGGCCGGACTGCTACTT